>NZ_PDJU01000001.1:0-300000 GCF_004116455.1 Arcobacter sp. F155 | reverse complement strand
AGTAGGCATTTCTATTTCTGAAAACTACCCTTTTAAAGCATTAGATATACTTAATTTTATAAATAATACTTATAAAGTTTTTGGAGAATTACCACATGAAACTTTAGATCTATCAGTAGATATTGTTTTTTCAATAGCTAAAAATAAAAGTATTGAAGAAGCTTTAAACTATTTAAATATTATTGAAATTGACTATTATAAAATTAAAGTACTAGATAAACTATTAGCTTTAGATTTACCTAAAAATGAATATGAAAAATTAAATTTATTAAAAAAAGAGTTTGAAAATTTATAATATTTTGTAACTTAGTACATCATTAATCTTTCTATTTCATATTAATATCTACAATAATGTATAGGTATTATTTTATATTTCTCTTATGTAAACCTAATATAAAATATCTTTTTTATAAAAAAGTTAATAATTATTTATTTTACAGAATACTAATTTTTTTTTATACTATAATCTAACTTATTATTTAAAAAGGCATATAAAATATGAAATCAATTTTAATTACACTATTTATACTAACTAATTTATTTTCGAAAACAATAGATTATACTTGCATAATAACACGTGAATTTAACGGTGAATTAAGAGCTAAAAAAGAAGCAAAGTTATCGCTAGAAAAAGAATGGTATGGAAAACCATCTGCATTAATTTTATATAAAGATTCTGGAAAAATAGAATTGATATTACCAAATATACAATCAAAGATTGATTGGTTTTCTAAAGAAATTTCACTTTTTAAAGTTGAGGATGGAAATATTAATGTTACTGTTGAGTTTTCAAAAACTTCTCCATATAATATAAAAGGATATGGCTTTGCTAATAATAAGAATATAAAAATTAATGGAAAATGTATTGAAACTAAACAAAATCAGGGACTGTAAACTAAACTTTGTCTCAAATATAACTCATTAGATAATATACTTATTTTCTTTATAGAAATTTATCTGATTTATTCTAAGCCCTATACTTCAAACTCTTTTGATATAAACAAAACATACCCCCCTCATATACTTATTAACCTGAGTTTTTTAATTGACTAAACTACATTACCTTACATTATCTACTTCTAATATCACAACTTTTTCTTTAATACTATGAGAAAGTACATCTAATGTACTTTAATATCAAAAAAGGAGTTTAAGATGTTAAAAGTATTTATTACAGACTTAAGTGCTTATAACAAAGGCCATCTACATGGAGAATGGATTAGTTTACCTTGTGATGATTTAGAGGAAATTGTGAGTAAGATACTTACTAGTGGTGAAAATTTATGTGCTTTAAATTACGGTTATGAAAAACATGAAGAGTACTTCATAACAGATTGGGAATGGGAAGAGATTAGCTTATGGGATATAAGTGAATATGAAAATATCTTTGAGTTAAATTCAACTATTGAAAAACTTGAAAGCTTAAGTGTTATAGAACTAAAAGCAATAAAGTTTCTAATAGAACAATCTATTGTTTCAAATATAGATGAAGCTTTAGATAAATATGAAGATGTTGTAATTTATGAAAACACTTCACTAAAAGAGTATTCTTATACTTTAATAGAAGAACTTTATGATTTAAAGTCTATTCCTTCTATTATATCTAACAATATAGATTATGAAAGTATTGCTATAGACCTATCATATGAAGGCATCTATTATGAGATGGATGACGATTTAATAGAGTATATAAACTAATAATTATGGAAAGGTGAACAATATCTAAACTAACTAAAAAACCAAGATAATCTCATATTATATATTATTAAATATATATAAGAAATGGGACAATATAAACTAAAACATACTAAAAAAGATTGTTTCTCTAGAACAAGGAGAAATAAAATGGCTTCAACATTTATATATAGAAACAAAATCTACATGAGCGTACAAGTTAATGGAAAACAAAGAAAACGTTCAACAGGATTGAATAATACAAAGAAAAATCTAAAATACGTTGAAAGAGAACTTCTACCAAACTTTATCATAGAAGTTAGTAACAATAAAAGTAGTAATGTAAAACTTTTCTACTACATTGAAAGGTTTAAAGAAGAGAAAAAGCATTTCCTAAAAGAAAGAACATATATTAGATACTGCAAAATGATTGATAAATGGATACTTCCTGAATATGGTAAAATGAAAATCAAAGATATAAAAATAAGTACTTTAAAACAATTTTTAAACAATCATTTTGAAGAGGGCAAAACTGCAAAAACAGTAGAACTTTATAGAACTGTATTTAGTGGTATTCTTCAAGAAGCTGTATATGATGGAGTATTATCTAGTAACCTTTTTAAAAATATCAAACATCCAAAGAAAAAGAAACCAGTGATAACACCCTTCTCTGTTGATGAAGTTAAATTACTCTTAGATAACAGCTTTGGATGGTTTCATAATTATATTGGTATTGCAACAAGCTTAGGTCTTAGAAGTGGAGAACTAATAGCTTTAAAGTGGATTGACATTGGAGACAAAGAAATCTACATTAGAAGAACTAGAGACTTTAATCAAGATACAACACCAAAAACTGAAAGCTCAATTAGAACTTTACCTATGTTTGCAAAAGTAAGAGAATTTATTGATAAGCAAAGAAAAATAAGTGGTCATTCAGAATATGTATTCCCTAGACCTAATGGCTTACCTTGGTCAGATACACAATGGATTGCACAAAATCATTGGTATCCACTACTTAAAGATTTAGCTTTAAAGAAAAGAAGACTATATGAAATGAGACATACCTTTGCTACAAATATGCTAAACTCAGGTCATTTTAAAGTTACAGAAATAGCTAGAATGTTAGGACATACTACTACTGAATATTTATTTAATGTATACTCAGCTTATATTGAATCTGAGAAGAATAGTTTCTCTCTTAATATCAATATTTATGAATAAAATAAATCCAATAATATCCACATAAAATTAAGAACTACGATTTCATAGTACTTACAGAGAATAAATTATCAGGATGATGCTTCCACCTGTTATGATTTCTCTGCCCATAAAGATTATTTTCTTTATTGTAATTGATGGTTGGGCATTGATTATTGGAAACCTCGCCCAGTCCTTTAAGTGACTTATTCAAAGGTGTAAGGTATTTCTATAAAGAACTTTGCACCATTTTTTGTATTCTCTACATAAAGTTTTCCCCTTAAACTCTCAGTAACAATTTTATAACTCATATGTAATCCTAAACCTGTACCTTGAGATTTATGTTTTGTAGTAAAATATGGATCAAAAATTTTATCAATTATCTTTTCAGGAATTCCCTTTGCATTATCTTCAATAGTTAATAAAAAGTATTTCTCTTTTTTCTCTAAATTTAGTTCTACCCATGGCTCTTTTATATCATTTTCTTTAATTGCATCCTTGGCATTATTTATTATATTTATAAGTACTTGGTCTAACTCTCCTACTATTGTAGTAAAGGTAAATTTTTCTTCATCTATATTATTTTTTAATTGAATATGTCTACTCTTTAATGAATCACTTACAATACTAATTACTAAATTTAATCTATCTTGTAAAACAACCTCTTTTAACTCTTTTTTCTCTTTTAAAAAGTTTCTAAAGGTTTCAATTGTATTTGATAAATATTTTGTAGTACTAACTATACGATTCATATCCTCTGATATGGTGTTATATTCAGGTTTATTTCCTAAATCTATATTCAAACTAATACCTGAAGAAATAGTAGAGATTGTACTTAAAGGCTGTCTCCATTGGTGAGCTATATTCTCTATCATTTCTCCCATTTGTGCTTGTTTTGTTTGGGACTCTAATTGTTTTATATGAGTAATATCAATTACACTTATTACTCTAATATTCTTATCTTTTAAGCTTGAGTCTCTAAATAAAGCATGAAACTTACTTCCATCTTTTCTTTGTGCTAAAAGCTCAATATTATCCTCTGCATTTTCTCTTTCTTTATATGCTAATTCTTTTGATTCCCCTGAAATAAAATCATCAAAAGTCATACCTTTCATATCTTTTTTATTAAGATAAGCAAATATCTTTACCGCACTTTCATTTGAATCTACTAACTTATCTTCTTTAAAAATCAGTATTGCTTCCATTGTAGAATCAATTAATTGAGAAAACTCATTAATAGATTTTTTCATTAGGTATTGTTTATAGATAAAAAGTAAAAGAACCAAAGTGAAAAATAAAAGAATTTTCCATATCAAACTGTAATCAATAGTTTTCTCATATTTTATAACAATCCAGTTATTAAGTATTTTCTGTTTTTGCTCTACACTTACACTATTTATTAGTTTTTCCATAATATCAACTAAAATAGGTTCATCTTTTCTTACACCAGAACTTAGATTCCAATATATATCAGCTTCTCCAGCTATTTTTAGCTGAGTTTTTTGCTCTGATTGAAGAGTATGGCTAATTGTTGCAAAAGAGTCTACATATCCAAAAACCTCTCCTTTTGCTACTAAGTCTAAACCCTTTGAAATATTATCAACATACTCAATATTTAGATTAGGATATTTTTCTAATAAACTCTTTGCTACACCATAACCTTTTACAATTGCTATTTTTCTATCTCCTAAATTGTTAAAGTTATCAATAAATGAAATATCTAATTTTGTGGCAATTACAATTGGTATTTTTAAATATGCAGATGTAAAGTTAAAAAATTGTTCCCTCTCTTTTGTATGAGTTATAAAAGATACCATATCACATTTCTTATTTTTCATATATTCTAAGGATTGACTCCATGAGTCTGTTTTTACTGTATTGAATTTCAATCCAGACTCTTGTGAAAAAAGTTTAAAATAATCGGCACTAAGACCAATATGATTACCTCTTTTATCAAAACTCTCATAAGGTAACCAATCTGGATCAATACATAGATTTATACTTTTTTTCCTATCTAAGTACTCTTGTTCTTTTTCATTAAAAATAACATTTGAACTATTAGCTTTTCCAAACCACTTTTTATTTAATTCTTCAATATCATCAATTGAAGTATTATCATAGGCTTTATTTATTATTGAAATTAAAATAGAATTTTCTTTAAGTGCAGCATAATGATGATTATTAAGTCTTGCTCCATACATATTTTTAACAGAGTTTGAAATTTTTAAATTAGTATATCCATACTTTTTGATATAGTAGTTAGCTACATTATTACTATTTACTATGGCATCAATTTCACCAATACTTAAGGCATTTAGTTTCTCTTCAATATTTTCATAAAATACCATTTTAATTTGAGGAAATCTTTTAAAAAACTCTACTTCACCCCAACCTTTTGAAACACCTACTTTTTTAGCAAAAAGCTTATCTATATTATCGATATCTTTTTCATTTTTTCTAATTATGTAACTTTGAATAACTTTAGAATAACCAGTAGAAAAAGACATTGTTTTTTCTCTTTCTTTAGTTTTATAAATAGTATGAATAATATCTAGTTTCCCACTGTATAAGTCTTCTAGTAATTGAGTCCAAGGCTTTGTTGAATATTTAATCTTAAGGCCACTATCTTTTAAAATAAGTTCCAATAGGTCAATTGAGTATCCTGATGGTTTGCCATTTCGATTAAAATCATAAGGTTCATAATCAAACTCATTGGAAACAGTTATATATTTCTTATTTTCTATATATTTTAGTTCTTCATCATTGAAGATACTTTTAGAAAATAAAACACTAGAAAGAAAAAGTAAAATAGAAAGTAACTTAATCATAATATAATCTTTTATAATAATGTTATATTATAGTATATACTTCTTCCTTATAAATAAGTAATAAAAAAAAAGTTATTTTATATAAAAGTTATTTCATCTTCTTTAGTAGTAATCATACATAAAAATTCATAATCACTTCCATAACAGGCTTCATAGTAATGTTCAACTCCTGCTGGAATATAAATAAAGTCACCCTGCTTTGCTTTATACTCTTCAGTTCCTACAACTACTTTTGCCTCACCACTTAAAACAAACTGTTGATGTTGTATTATATTTGTATGATTTGGCATTGATCCACCACTTTTTAAAACTATTTTTCTAACAATAAAATCTTTATCTTCATTTGGTGTTAAAACTGCGATACTAGCTTTGTCCGTTTTAGGAATATGGTTTTGTTCAAAACTATTTGAATCTTTTAAATACATACTTATCCTTTTAAATTTATGAAAAATATTATACTATAAATAAAAGGATTTAATTAAATGGAAAACTTACAGAATGAAATTATAAGCTTTATAGTTATTGCTATTGTTGTGTTACTTTTGGCACTATTGACTAAAAAAACAGAAGATAAATATAAATAAATTTTTCTTATAATTGTTTTATTTAAATTTTTAATGTATAATCCCACTAAATAAACTCTAGGAGTATATATGCATAAGTTGATATTATATATATTATTACTATCAACACTTAGTTTTTCTCAAACAATTAGCTTTGATAAAGCATTAAGTTCAACTATTGAATATAGTAAAAAAATCAAACAGCAAGAAATAGAGATAAAACAAAAACATGAAGACTTAAAAAAAGTACAATCTTTCTCTTATGGAAATATTGACTTAATACATGAAGCAAGTAAAACAAACCATGCTGGTCATGTATTTAATTCAAAACTTTCATCAAGGGAAGCTACCTTTGAGGACTTTGGATTTTCGCAATTTGGACAAGCAATCACAACAGAACCAGAGGACTTAAACTATCCAGATAGTAGAAAAAACTTTAATACAAAACTTACCTACTCTATTCCTTTATTTACAGGTTTTAAACTTTCAAGCCAAGAAGATATTTTATCTTTACAAAAAAAAGCAGAGCAAATAAAACTAAATATAGATATTAACTATTTATCACTAGAGGTTTTAAAAGCTTATAATAATGCAGTTGTTGCAAAAGAGTTTTTAGAAGCTTCTAAAAATGCCTTAGTTGCTGTAAAAAAATATGAAGATACTGCAAGTGAGTTTTATAAAGAGGGTTTGGTAACAAAGATTGATAAAAAACAAGCCCAAGTTAAAAGACTAAATACACAAAGTAGTTTTATTCAAGCAAAAAACAATTTTGAATTATCATTAGCTTATCTTAGTTTTTTAACCGGAATTGAAAATATAACAGATGTAAAAAAACTTAAAAAATATGAGATAAATAAAAATATAGATACTTCTTCTGCTTTAGAAAAAAGAGATGAAATAAAAATACTAAAAACTACAAATAACCTTTATAAAAAGAATATCCAATTAAATAAAGCCACATATTATCCATCTGTTTATTCATATGTTGAATATGGATTTAATGACAATAAAATCACGTCAAATGATGAGAAAGATTACTACATGGCTCTTGTTGGAGTTAAATTTACAATTTTTGATGAAACAAGAGAACATGACTTACAAAAAAGTAAACTACAATATAAAAAATCTCTTCTTCAAAAACAAGAGTTAGAAGATAGTATTAAATTAGAAGTAAAAAAAGCAAAACTAAATCTTAATGCAAAAAGTAAAGTATTAGAAGAGAAACTAAAAGCAAAAGAGTTAGCATATGAAGTTTTAGAACAATCAAAGCTGATGTATAAAAATAAACTAATCTCTATGTCTGAACTACTTAAACAAGAAGCTATTTATAGACAAAATGAAGCTGAATTAATTTTATCAAAATATGAAAACTCACTTGCTATGGCACAATTTAATCTAGCTTTAGGAAATGACTTATTTAAAGGGAACAAATGAAAAAGATACTAATATTAACTATTTTACTGATTATAAATCTACAAGCACTTGAAATAACTGGTACAGTCATTTCAGACAATGAAAAAGTGATTACAAGTAAGTTTATGGGTTTAATTAAAAAAGTAAATGTAAAAGAAGGAGAGTTCGTAAAGAAAGGACAAACTCTTTATGAAATAGACTCTTCAAATATTGATAGTCTAAAAAAAGAAGCCCTATTTAATAAACAAATCTTAGAAAATAGTCTTGAAAATATAAAACTAAACTATGAAAGATATGAAAGATTATATAAAAAAGATTTAGTATCAAAATATGATTTAGAGCAATTAGAACTTAAATTCAAAAATACAAAAAGTCAATTGAATATTGCAAAAGCAAAGGTAAAAGAAGTTCTAAAACAGTATGATTATTTAAAGGTAAAAGCTCCAAATAATGGTTTAATCATTAAAAAAAGTGTAAAACAAGGAGAAATAGCAGTACCCTCTATGCCTGCTTTTATTCTTACAGATTTAGACTCTTTAAAAATAAAATCTTCAATTTCAGAATCAGCTTTACAAGTAGTTAAAATAGGAAATAAGGCAAAAGTTAATATAGAATCAATCAATCTTCAAACTACAGGTGTAGTAACTTCTATAATTCCAGATACAAACAGTATGACTCACTCTTTTATCATCAAACTTTCATTTGATAAAAAAGATAAACAAGTCTATCCAGGAATGTATACAAAGGTATACTTGGAGCTAAATAATGAATGATAATTTAAATATTGCAGGGAAACTAGCAAAAACCTTTATAGAACACCCGCTTACACTTATTTTATCAATCTTTATACTTATGCTAGGATTTATCTCTTTAGAGTTTATGCCAAGAGAAGAAAACCCTCAAATAAAAGTTAGTGGAGGAGCAGTTATAGTTGCACTTCCAGGAGCAAAACCTAATGAAATACAAAAGGTAATAATAGAACCACTGGAAAAGAAAACTAAAGAAATCAAAGGGGTTGAATATATTTATTCATATGCAAAAGACTCAGTGGGAATAGTACAAGTTCAATACTATATTGGAGAAGATAAAGAAGAATCAAACCTAAAGCTATATGACCAAATCATGAAAAATATAGATATGCTACCTACAGGAGCTTTACCTCCGATAGTTAAAACAATGGATATTGATACAGATATTCCTATTGCAACCCTTGCTTTTTATACAAATGATAAGATTTTAAGCCAAGCAGAACTATATAATGAAGTAAATAAATTAGGCCATGAAATAAACAAGATTGAAAATGTAGCCTTAGTTGATTTAAAAGGAGAGAAAAAAGATCAATACAATGTACAAATTGATGCAAATAAACTTTCTCAATATAACCTATCTATAGGACAAATTGCAAATAGAATAAAAGCCTTAGCTCATACAATGCCAAGCATAAAAAGTGACAACTTGCAAAATGATTTAACAATTTTAAATATCAAAAATGCAATAGAGTCAGAAGAGGATTTAGAAAACATAATTATCTCATACAACTATGGTGCGGCTGTCTATTTAAAAGATGTTGCAAATATTGAAAAATCATATGATATACAAAATAAAAAAGAAGCAATACTTTATACAAAAGAGTTAAAAGATGGTATTTCTCAAACAACTCTTACAGTTTCAAAATTAAAAGGTTCAAACTCAGTTACTATAAATGAAAAGATATTCTCTTACATGGAAACAAAAAAAGATGAGTTAGCAAAAAAAGGTATAAAATATGTTATTACAAGGGATGATGGATATACAGCAAACAATGCTGTAAACTCTTTAGTACAAAATCTATTAATTTCTATTTTAATCATTGCTATTTTACTTATCTTTACACTAGGAGTAAAAGAAGCAATGATAGTCTCACTTCTTGTACCAATGATTTTATCTCTAACTTTATTTGTAGGATTTTTATTAGATGAAACCATAAATAGAATTACACTATTTGCACTAATAGTAAGTCTTGGTATGCTTGTAGATGCAGCTATTATTGTAATTGAAAATATAGTTAGACACAAAAAAGAAGATAAGGAAAAGCTTGATATAAAAGCCTTATCAATAAATGCTACAAATGAGATTGGGAATGCTACAAATATTGCAACAGTAGCCATTATCATGACTTTTATTCCTATGTTTTTTGTTGGAGGAATGATGGGACAATTTATGCACCCTCTTCCTGTTTTTGTTCCTATTGCACTTGTTGTGTCATTAGTTGTTGCATATGTGTTTACACCATATTTAGTTAAAAAGTTTCTGTAAGGATTTAGATGATGAAATTAGAAAAATTTATTTATAATATACTTGAAAATCCTTCTAAATCTATTGTTGTTTATGCAATAACCTTAGGACTTTTTATTTTAAGTATTTTAACCTTTCCTACAGAAATCACAAAAGCTAAAATGCTTCCAAGTAAAGACTCAGATACTTTTTCGGTATATGTTGATTTAAAAGATGGTTCATCAACAAAACAGACAAAAGAAGTAACATCTTGTATTTCTAAGATACTTATAAATAAAGAGCTTGTAACAAATATCTCTGTTTTTATAGGAGAGGGTCAACCTTTAGATTTTGCTGCTCTTGTTAAACAAAGTGCTTTAAAAGATAAACAATCTCAAGCTGAGATAATGGTAAATATAAAAAAAGCCTCAAATAGAAATATACAAAGCTACAATTTTGTAAGTAATATTAGGGAAGAACTTCAAAACCAGTGTTCAAAGTATGAGGCAAATATCAAACTTATAGAACTACCTGCTGGACCACCAGTTTTGGCCTCTATTGTTGCTGAAATCTATGGAGGAAACTCTTTTGAAAATAGACGAGAATTTGCACAAAAAGTTGCTAAAGTTTTAGAAAATCAAGAGACTTTAGTAGATGTTGATGTTATGGCTGATGATTTATATAGTAAGTTTGAAGTAAGTCTAGATAATAATAAGATAATCCAAAGTGCCCTTTCTTTAGAACAAGTAAAAAACACTCTATATTTAAGCTTTGAAGGTTTAGAAGTTGCTGTTGTAAATGAAGAAGATAAACAAAGTCAGATACCTATATTTTTAAGACTTGATAATAATAGAATTTTTAATGAAAATAGCAAAGAAGCTATCTTAGAGCAGTTTTCAAAATTAAAACTAATAAATAAACATGGCTTTAAAGTACCACTTAGTGAACTTGTACGTATTAAAGAAGTAGAAAAAGAAGCAACACTAACTTCTAAGAATCTTGCAAAAATGATTAATGTAATTGCTGAAACAAATAAAGATAGTCAAATATACCCTCTGTTAGACGCTAGAACACAGTTTTTAAAAGATTTTGATGATAACTATGAAGTTACAAAAATAGATATGTTAAACCTTGAATTTACCCATAAACTAACAAAAGAAAAATTCAAACTTATATGGGATGGAGAGTTAAAGGTAACTATAGATACTTTTATTGATTTAGGTGGAGCATTTATTATAGCTTTAGTATTAATCTTCTTTTTAATGGTTGTTTATTATAAAAGCTTTGCTCTTTCAGGTGGAATTGTATTAGCCTCTTTTGTCTCTATTATTGGAGTTATTTTTGCACATATTATAATGGATGTTATAACAACAGATACTTTCTATTTAACTGCAACTTCTTTGATTGGATTCATTGGTCTAATTGGGATTAACTCAAGAAATTCAACACTTATAATTGATTTTTCTAAACAGTTAGTAGAGGAAAAAGGCCTTAGTATAAATGAAGCAATAGCAAGAGCTACTGCAACAAGGTCAAAACCTATTATTCTAACTGTTTTAACAATGGTATTTGCTTCAACTTTACTTGCAACAGATGCAGTATTTGGTGGCTTAGGTGTTGCTCTTATTGGAGGAACATTGATGTCTTATGTTGTATCAATGTTCTTTGTTCCAGTAATTATCAAAAACCATGTAAAAAAGATTATTGTTTAAACTGGTTTATCATCTGCAAAATTTCAGACTCTTTAGCACTATTTTCTCTTATATCTTTAGATAGTGCTAAAGTATCAATTGTTTTCATTGCTTTTTCTATTCTTTGAAGGAAGTTTTTTGAGTCTTCGTCTAAAGAGTTTTCTTCACTACTTAAACTATTTTCATTGTTTTTTATAACAACTTCACCACTAACCCTTTTTTGCAGTTTTGCAATCTCTTTTTCTGCATTACTTAACATCTCTTCTACTTCACTTTTAGAGTAGTTGCCCTCTTTGCTTTTCTCTTTTAACTCTATTAAAAGTTTTTGAATTGTTTCAAGTTCAGAAGTTGTAAAGCCAGTTTTTAAAAGAGATAAAATATCTTCATACAATGCTTTTGTTTCTTCAATATTCTCTTCTTCTTTTTGGGCTGTTTCTTCTTTTTTAGAGCTTGTATCATCATCTTCTACACTATTACCTTTAAAAAAAGATAATACATCTGAAAGAAGATTAATCATCTCACTTGGATCTCCTCCAAATTTTTGTGCATTTTGTTCCAAGGTATCTATTTCATCTTCAAAGTATCTTTTAATAGAACCCAAAGAAGAAAACTCTTCTTTTACATTTTTAGGAGGGTTTCCAGAAACTATATTTCCATTTTCATCTTCTACTAGCCCACTTGAAAAAGAAGACCAAAGATTAACGTTTAACATCAAAAATTCACGGTCATCCATTCCTGATATATACTCTATAAAATCATTTCTTAGGTTTTCATCTCTTTGCAAAACTGTACCATCAAAATAGTGTCCGTTATCATTTTTAAACCAAGTATTGTAACGTTGGATTCCAAGTGCATTTTTTTCTTCAAACTGTTTTTGTTCTTCTTCTGACATATTAGAAGAGATTTCTTGAGTAGTTTTTAAATATGAAGAAAATGAATCTTCTGAAGTAGTTTTCTCTTTCTTTGAATAAGTTGTTTGAGAAAACATTTGTGTATCAAGTGAGATTTCCACAGCTTAACCTTTATAATCAATTATATCTTTAATAATATTTTTTTTGATTATATATTCTTTTATATTAAAAGAAAATCACTTTTAAGACAATGGGATTTTAACTGTAAAAACAGCTCCTTCAGAATTGTTTTTTATAGATAGTTGACCTTTACAATGGTCATTAATGATTATCTTACTCATATAAAGACCTAAACCTGTTCCCTCTTTAGACTTTTTAGTAGAAAAGTATGGATCAAATACTTTTTCCATAATATTAGCTGGAATTCCTCCACCATTATCACTAATCTCTATATAACAAAACTCATCTTCGCAAGAAGTTGATATCTTAATCTCTCCATTTGATATTTTGTTTTCTAAAATAGCATCTTCAGCATTTTTAATTAGGTTTAAAATAACTTGATTTACTTCAGAAGCAAAAACATTAATAGACTCATAACAATCAAAATCAACTGTAAGTTTAATATTGTTCCCCTCTAAAGAGTTTCTAACAATGTTAATAGAGTTTGAAACAATATTCTCTAAAGTTGTATTTGTCTTTTGTTTATCACTTTTAAAGAAGTTTCTAAAGTCATCAATAGTATTTGATAAGTGTTGAGAATAATCAGAGATTAAAGAGATTTCTCTTTTTAGTTCTTCATCATTTGGTCTATCTTTTATCATCATTCTAAGTAATAAGTTGTTTGTAGTAGCAGAAATAGCTGTTAAAGGCTGTCTCCATTGGTGAGCAATCATAGAGATCATTTCACCCATTTGAGCAAGTCTGCTTTGTTGTAATAGCTGCTTTGTCTTCTCTTCATTTTTCTTAACTTCTTGTTTTACTTTATCTTCTAAGTTATGAGTTAATATATTTAACTCTTCTTCCATCTCTTTTCTTTTATCAATATCTCTTAAAACAACATGTATTAAGTTTTTATCATCAATTGTAATTGTTGTTAAAACAACTTCAAGCCAGATATTTTTATTTCTTTTATTTTTAAATACAAATTCAAAAGAGTTTGAACCCTTTTCAATAGCAGTATCAAGCATTTTATAGATATTAAAAACAGAAGATAAACCACTTGGCTGTTTTGTAGGAAACAAGTCTGCAATTCCTAAACCTAAAAACTCTTGTTTATTTTTATACTTTAAAACTTTTAATGTGGCATCATTACAATCAATAATCTCTTTAGTATCTAAAAGCATTAAAAAAATACCGTCTGTAGACTCATGATATATCTTTTCAAAAAGCTCTTTTTGTTTTGCTAATTGATTTGTTTTAGATTCTAACTCTTTTGTCTTCTTTTCAATCTCTTCATTTGCCTCTTGAAGTTTTTTATTATGTCTATTTAAAATATATTGTCTATAAAATAAAATCACAAGAACTAAAAGACCAATAAAACCTATTTCCCAGAATCTTGAAAAATCAACTACACTTTCAAGTCTAACAGAAAGCCATCTATTTTTAATCTCACTTGATTCTTTTTGAGTAATTGATTCTATTCCTTTATTTATAATAGGAATTAGCTTTTCATAATCACTTCTAACCATAAATCTAACATCAAAATTAAACTCAGTTGTTCCACTTATCTTGATATTTTTAAACCCATAATCTGCAATAATAAGAGACAATACAGGTAAAATATCAACTACAGCATAAACTTCACCCCTTGATAAAAGTTTTAAGGCTTCGATATTATCATCTACTTCAACAAACTCTATCTTTGGATATTTACTTTTTAAGATTTGATAAGTACTATAAAATTTACCTACTGCTACTTTTTTGTTGTTTAAAGATTCAGTATTTGAAATATATTGTTTATCTAAAGTTGTAGCAATTGCAATTGGGTAAGAGACATAAGGTTTAGAAAACCTTCCATAATAGAGTTTATTTTCCGTTACAGCTGAAGATAAAGCTACATCTGCACTTTTGTCTTTTATAAGCTCCATAGCCTCTTGAAAGCTATTTACAGGCTTACATTTAGAGTCAATAAGTGTTTTATTCTTTATAAGTTGCCAAAAATCGTGTGAAATACCAATAAGCTGTCCATTTTCTTCAAAATTAAAAGGTGGCCAGTTTTTTGTTGCTACACATCTAATCTCTTTTTCGATTAGGAAAAGTTTTTCTTCTTTTGTGAGTTTTACTAAATCAGTTTTATTTAGAACAGAAGTGTCTGCTTTTAATAAAATAACACTAAGGCCAAATATTAAAAACAGTATTTTTTTCATAGGTCATAAACCATTGCTATTTCATTACATACTGGGAAGTGTTTACATCTAATGCAATCTGCCCAGATTTTATGTTCAGGAATATCTTCTTTTTCAATAGTTACAAAACCTAAACTTTTGAAAAAACCTTCTTCATAAGTTAAAGAAAGTATTTGTTGTAGCTTATATTTTCTACCCTCTTCTATACAGGCTTGAACAAGTTTTTGCCCTAGTTTTAAACCTCTAAAATTTTTAGATACAACTAAACTTCTAACTTCTGCTAATCTTGCAGAGTGAATATGTAAAGCTGTAAATCCTGCCATTACTCCGTCTACTTCTACAACAGTATATGCTCTAATAGTATTAGCCATTTCATCTTCTGTTCGTAAAAGAATATTTCCATTTTCAACCTCTTCTTTTACAAGAGCTTGCATTGTGGCAATATGAGTAACATCAGGTTTAAAAAATTTAATTTCCAAATAGATATCCTGTAATTTTATTTTGAAGTTGTTCTAAACCTCTTTTTTTCAAGTTTGAAATAAAGATTCCATCAGGGTAAGCTCTTTTTAGCTTTTGTAAATCATTTTGCTTTAATTTGTCAATCTTTGTAAAAGCATGAATAATAATTTGATCCCCTCTTTTAATTGTTCCTAAAAACTCATCAACATTTTTATCAATAGCTAAATCAGTATGTCTAGCATCAACTAAATGAACAAAAATCTGTAAACATGGTCTTTCTTCTAAGTATCCAGTTAAGTTTTTATTCCAGTCTCTTTTTAAACTTTTTGAAACCTTTGCATAACCAAAACCTGGTAAATCTACAAATCTTGCATAAAGATATGGTAACTCTTCATTGCCTGTTTTAAATTTAATCTCAAAATAATTAATAAGTTGAGTTTTTCCTGGTGTTGAAGAAGATTTTGCTAAACCTTTTCTATTTGTTAAAGTATTTAATAATGAAGATTTACCAACATTAGATCTACCTAAAAAAGCAACTTCTGCTCTATCAGGAGCTGGAGAGTCTGTTATACTTTGTGCTGAAGTTAAAAATTGTGCATCTACTATTTTCATTATTTTTTACCACTATCTATATTTAAAATAAACCTAACTGGTTTATTATCTGTTCCGCTAACTTTAGCATTTCCTGTTTCTTGATTAATGAAAATTTTCTCACCATAAAGTTTTCTATCTTCTGTTACTTCATTTAAGTAACCTTTTCCAAGAACTGTATACTCTAGTTTCTTTGGGTCATAGATAACTTTATTTCCTTTTCCTTTATAGTGCTTACCATTTGAAAAAATTGTAAAACTTACATTTCCTGTTGCAATATATTTTAAAGGCTCTAAATTTTGTCCTTGAGACTTTGGTTTCATATAAACTTCTAATTTATTTGCGTTTAGCCTATCTTTTGCCATCTTTAGTTTTACATTACCTGTAAAAATAGAGATACCTTTTTTATCATCTGTTTCAAAATTTTTAGCATCTATAATAAGTTTTTCTGTATTTGCATTTGCGAAAACTAAAGTTGAAGCAAGTGCTAGTTTTAATAATAGTTTCATTAAATTATATTCCTTTATTTATTCTTCATATCTATTTCAAAATGTGTATTATTTGATTTCATAAAATAACTCTTCATATCTAAATATAGATTGTCACCTTTAATAGTATTATTATAGTAATTACCATTAAAAGGAAGAGTATTTGTTACAATCTCTTCTTTTGCATTATAAAAAAGTTCATCT
Source organism: Arcobacter sp. F155 (assembly GCF_004116455.1). NCBI lineage: Bacteria > Pseudomonadati > Campylobacterota > Epsilonproteobacteria > Campylobacterales > Arcobacteraceae > Arcobacter > Arcobacter sp. F155. The sequence continues at coordinate 283,443 of NZ_PDJU01000001.1, read as the reverse complement.
GTATTTAAAGAGATAAAATCTTCTCTTTTAAATCTCACATTTTTAAAGAACTTATAGATATCTTCTCTTTTTACAATAATATCAGAGTATAAAACATCTGTCACATAGTTGTTTTTACTATCAAAGTTTTTTAAAGTTAATGCACCTTCATGCATTACATCTCTTTTTTCAAATCTATAAACTTCTTTTGCATAAACAATTCTATTCATACTATCAGTTGTTAGTGTATACATTGTAGAATCATTAAATACTAATAAAGGAGTTTCTACTTCATTATCTTTTTTAATTACATTTTCGACTGGTATAAAGTAGCTAGTTACTGATAAAACTAGAAGAATTAAAACAAATGCTCTTATAACCATGAGTTTACATATTCCTCTTCAATTCCATCTTCTTTAATGATATATTCAATCATCTCTTTTACTGCACCACTTCCACCATATGCTTCACATCTTATATTTACTACATCTTCAATATATTTTGAACCATTTGCAGGAGTAAATGAAAGACCAGCTTTTTTAAGCATTTTATAGTCATTTAAATCATCACCAATAGCTGCAACTTGGTTCCAAGATAAGTTTTCTTCTTTTAAAATATTTTCTAAAACTTCATCTTTATTATGAATACCTTGATGAAGATGCGTAATATTTAAATCTTTTGCTCTAGTTTCAACTATTTTAGAGTTTCTTCCAGTAATAATTGCTGCTTTTTTACCAAGCTTTTTTGTCCACGTAGCAATTGCTAAACCATCTGCAACATCAAATGATTTAAGCTCATCGCCACTATTAGTGTATGTTATTTGTCCATTTGTTAATGTTCCATCAACATCAAGAACAATTAACTCAATCATAAAACACCTTTTGTACTAGGAACTCCTAGTTTTTCATTTCTTGCCATTGCTCTTCTTAATGCAACTGCAAAAGCTTTGAAACTAGCTTCTAAAATGTGGTGTTTATTTCTTCCTCTTTCATTTATAATATGACAAGTAAGACCTGCGTTCATAACTAAAGCATGAAAAAACTCTTCTGCAAGTTCTACATCAAACTCACCTACTTTTCCACTTAAATTAACTTCATAAACTAAAAATGGTCTATTTGATAAATCTAAAGCACATATAGTTGCAGCTTCATCCATAACTACAGTTGCATTTCCATATCTTTCTACATTTTCAATAGGAAAAATTTCATCTTTAAGTGCTTTACCTAAAACAATACCACAATCCTCTACCGTATGGTGAGCATCAATATGTAAATCTCCATCACAAGATAAATCAATATCAATTCCACTATGTTTTGATAAAGCTTCTAGCATATGGTCAAAAAAACCTACTCCAGTATTTATATTTGATTTTCCATTACCTTGAGTATCTACTTTACATTTAATATCTGTTTCTTTTGTTTTTCTATTTATCTCTGTCATACTATATTCCTATTTTGCAATAATTGGTGCACCACTTAGACCATTTGCTTCTTTAAAGTCTTGGGCTTCTTGCTCTGATCTAAAGCCACTAATCCAAACTCTATTTAAATCACTTTTTTTAATTATAACATTATATCCATCTTCAAGGATTAGCTCAAACTTTCTTTTTGTAATTTTTGCACCCTCTAATCTGCTGAAAGCTCCAACTTGAACATAATATCTTCCAACAGTTGCTGTTTCTTGTTTCTCTTCTTTAGTAGTAGCAATCTTTGCATTGAAACCTAGTACTTCAATTTTAACACTTGCAGTACCTTTCCCTACCATATCAATTGCATGGGCTGCTTTATTTGAAAGGTCAATAATTCTTCCAGTAATAAAAGGTCCTCTATCATTGATTCTTACAACTACTGACTTTCCATTTTCTAAGTTGTCTACTTTTACCATAGAGTTCATTGGTAAAGTTTTATGTGCTGCAGTCATTGCATACATATCATACATTTCACCATTTGAAGTAAGTTTTGCATGAAAGTTTGGTCCATACCAAGATGCAATACCTCTTTGAGTATCTCCAACCTTTGCTAAAGTTGGGTAATACCATTTTCCATGAACCTTATAAGGTCTCATTGTAGCTCTATGCATTGCCTTAGAGTTTTTAATCGCTTGATCACCTAAAGGCTTAAATGTCTTTTTCTTTTCAGTCTTTCCATAATAAGGTATGTATGAATCTGATGTAGTTTTCGTTGAACATCCAGTTAAAAAAATAGATGCACAAGCTCCTAAAAATAGTGTTGTTTTTATTGACTTACCTGATAACAATTTTATCTCCAATTCTTAAAAGTGATGTTTTTAGATTATTATCTCTTTTTAATTTTTCTACTTTAATTTTATATCTTTTTGCAATAGAATATAAAGAGTCTCCACTCTTTACAGTATACTTTTTACCAGTTCTATATCTATCATTTGAAAATTTAATTTTTCCTAACATATCTTTAGGAATTGGCAAAATAATCTTTTGCTTTAAAGAAAGCATATTTGACTTTAAATTATTGTAATCTTTAATAAGACTATATGGAATTTTATATTTTCTTGAAAGACCATATAAAGTATCTCCACTTCTTACAATATGAACTAAAAACTTAGTGTCTTTAATACTGTCTTTTGCTTCATTAAACCTACTTAACCTACTATATGGAATATTTATCTCATATACTTTTTTAGTAGGTGGAATAATTGATTGTTTGATATGTTTATTTAGTTCTAATAACTCTTCATAACTCATTCCAATTGAGTTTGCTATATTTCTTAGGTGTAATCCACCTTTAACTGGAACAGTTGCAACTGTAGTTGAAATTCCCATATTTAAAAGATGAGAGTTTTCTTCATCTCTAATAAAACTTTGAGATTTCATCATCGCTAAAGAGATGATTTTTCTAATATAGCTTCTACTCTCACTTGGAATATATTGTCTGCTAATTTTATTTTGAACAGTTAGTAAGTCGTTAATATCAGGCTTTATATCCCATTTTTTAACAACATTATAAATTTTTCTAATCTCTTTAAATCTAACTCTTTTTTCTTGATAAGCTCTAATAGTATTTCTATACTCTAATATTCTCTTATCATATTTCATTTTTGGGTTTTGTTCTACATAAAGGTCAATTGTAGCTCGTGTAATTGCTTCAATAACTCTACCTTCCCCACAGTTATATGCAATTGCTGCTAAGTACCACTTATCAAATAATCTATGTAATCTATTTAAGTAATCAGCTGCTGCTTTTGTAGACTTGATTAAATCCATTCTTTCATCTACATATAAATCATTTTCTAAGCCATATCTTCTTCCCGTTGCACTCATAAATTGCCATAAACCAGTTGCCCTTACTCTAGATTTTGCATCCATAGTAAAGTTTGATTCAGCCATTGCCATATAAATAAATACGTCAGGGATTCCCTCTTCTTTTAAAATTTCTTTGATTTTTGGTACAAATAAAGAGGCTTCATTTAATTTTTCTACATAACTACTTGAGTTGTATTTACTTTGGTATTGAGAGTAAACTCTTTGAAGTTTATAATCACTAATAAAAGAAGGTGTTATATCTAACTCTTCTAAGATTTGTAAATCTCTTTGAGAGTAACTTGATCCAATTAATGATGCGTAAGAGTATAGTGAGAAAACTAATATAAGAGAGAAAACTTTATTCAAATATTATCCTATTTTTATGAAATAGGTAATATTTTATCTAAATTATTTTAGAAAACTGCTTAAATAATGCTTTGGTATTATCTACAGTAAGCTTCTCTACTTTTTCTAATGGCATATTTAAAAGCTCTGAAACTTTCTGCGCCACAAAAGTTGTATAATAAGGCTCATTTCTTTTTCCTCTATGTGGATGAGGAGTTAAGTATGGACAATCTGTCTCTAAAATAAGTTTTTCTAATGGAATCTTTGGTAACACTTCAACTAGTTTTCTAGCATTTTTAAATGTTAAAACTCCACCTATTCCAAAATAGAAATTATGCTTAGCTAATGGCAACAAATGCTCACTTGCATTAAAGCAGTGTAGTACTCCACCAACTTCTTTTGCATTGTACTCTTCTAAAATCATTCTAGAATCATTTGAAGCTTCTCTAATATGTACAATCAAAGGTTTATTTACTTTTTTTGCAAACTCAATTTGATCAATAAATACTTCTTTTTGTAGCTGTACATTTTCTTTTTTTTCAGTCTCATCTTCAGGAAGTCTAAAATAGTCTAAACCACACTCACCTACTGCTATACATTTAGGGTGCGAAATATACTCTTCTAAAACCTTTCTATCATACTGTTCTATATCATAAGGGTGAACACCTGCTGAGAAAAAAACTTCATCATATTTTTCTGCTAGTTTTTGAGCTCTTGGAAGGTCATTTAAGTCTGCACCTGGAATTAAAAAACCTTTAATTCCATTTTCTAGTGCACGAACTATTACTTCATCAATATCGTCGTAATACTGGCTATTGTCTAAGTGACAGTGAGAATCTATTATTATGAGAAATGCCTTTTTTCAATTAAGTTTAATAATGAGTTTAAATCTTGTAAGTCACTTCCTTTAATCCAAGAATCAATACCAAAGTTTTTAAAGGCATCAAAATCACCTTCATCATCAACAATAGCAATTGAGATAAACTCTTCACCACAAGCCTCATGTTTGTTTTCTTCAAAATCAAATATAGTATCTATATCTAAGATTGCCACTTGAGCATCACCACTACAACCACTTTGAAAATGCTCAACTGTATGTTTACTATCAATTAATGATTCTTCAATTTCTTTAAATGTTACGATTTTCATTGACTTACTCCAATTTACAATTTAATTCATTTTATCAAAAATAAAGTTAAACTTTTAAAATATATTTAATAAATTTTATAAAATATACCGCGCTGTATCTTCATTATCTACAATATCATCTAGTTTCTCTTCAACTAATTCTTTTGTAATAATAATTTTTTCACCTGCTTTTGTATCTGCTTCAAAAGAGATATCTTCTATAACTTTTTCTATTACAGTATGAAGTCTTCTTGCTCCAATATCCTCTGTTTTTTCATTTGCACTAACTGAATACTTAGCAAAGGCATGAATTGCTTCATCATCAAAGTCTAATTCAACATCTTCAACAGCAAGTAATGCTTTATATTGTCTAAGCAGTGAGTTTTTAGTATTTGTTAAAATCTGATAAAGTGCATCTTCATTTAAGTTTTCTAACTCAACTCTTAAAGGGAATCTTCCTTGTAACTCTGGTAATAAGTCACTAGGTTTAGAAACATGGAATGCTCCAGCTGCTATAAACAGAATATGATCAGTTTTTATTTGACCAAATTTAGTATGAACTGAACTTCCTTCAACTATTGGAAGTAAGTCTCTTTGAACACCCTCTTTTGATGGGTCTTGATTTTGAGCTTTTGAACCTGTTGCAATTTTATCAATCTCATCTAAGAAAATAATACCACCATTTTCTGCTCTTTTAATTGCTTCAATTTTAATTGCTTCTTGGTCAAGTAAACTTTCACTTGCAACATCTTTTAATAAAACTTTAGCATCTTTAATAGTTACTTCTTTTTTGATTTTCTCTTTATTAAGTCCACCAAGCATTTTATTTAAGCTTTCTTGCATAGAAGTCATATCCATAGGCATTGATGAATCAATAATTTCAACATGAGCTTTTTTAGGAACTTCTATTTCAATTTTTTTATCATCTAATTCACCAGCAAGAAGTTTTTCTTCCATCTTATTATATGTTTTAATAAATGATTCTCTTGCACTATCAGTTGCACTTTCAGGTAAAGGTGGAACTAATATTTCAATAATTTGCTTATTAATCTCTTGGTCTATTTTATCTTTAATTTTTTCTTCAAACTCTTTTGTAACTAAATTGATTGATTCAAAAACTAAATCCCTAACCATAGACTCAACATCTCTTCCTACAAAACCAACTTCTGTATATTTTGATGCTTCTACTTTAATAAATGGTAATCCCATCATTTTTGAAAGTCTTCTAGCAATTTCAGTTTTACCTACACCAGTACTTCCAATCATTAGAATATTTTTTGGCATAATCTCTTCTTGAAGTTCTGGTTCAACTTTCATTCTTCTATATCTATTTCTTAATGCCAATGCGATTGTTTTTTTAGCATTCTTTTGACCAATTACATAATCATCTAAAAAATTTACAATCTCTTTAGGTGTCATATCCATTATATATTAATCCTCTATCTCTAATATTTTAATATTTTGATTTGTATATATACAAAGTTCCCCAGCAATCATTAGTGACTCTTTTACTAAATCAACTGGTTTAAGCTCAGAGTGTTTTGCTAAAGCACGTGCTGCTGAAATTGCAAAGTTTCCACCACTTCCAATTGAAGCAATACTTCCATCTTCTGGTTCAACAACATCACCAGTTCCTGAAAGAATAAAAATATGGTCTTTATTTAAAACAATCATCATTGCTTCTAGTCTTCTTAAAACCTTATCTTTTCTCCACTCTTTAGAGAAAGCAACAACAGCTTTAAGTAAATCACCCTTTGTTGATTCTAAATGAGTTTCAAACATATCAAAAAGATTAAAAGCATCAGCAGTACTTCCTGCAAATCCTGCTAGTATTTGGTCTTTATATAGTCTTCTTATTTTTGTAGCATTACCTTTTAATACAGTATTTCCAAAAGTAACTTGACCATCTCCACCAATTACAGCTTGTCCTTGTCCTTTATATGCAAGTATCGTAGTTGCGTCAAACACTATTGAACTCCTATAATATCCACTTTTAAAGTACCATGAATTCCATGACCTAATTTACAATCAACTTCAAAAATACCTTCTGCTTTGATTTTTGATTTTAATGTTAATGCTTTTTTATCAAGTTCAATATCAAATTGAGTTTTTAACTCTTCACTAATCTCTTTATTAGTAACAGAACCAATTAAGTGTCCATTTGCACCAATTTTATGTTTAATAGTTAATTTTGTAGAGTTTAATTTCTCAGAAAGCTCTTTAGCTTCAGCAATCTCTTGTGCTTCAATCTCTGCTAATTTTCTTTGTTGCGCTTTGTATTTATTAAGAACTTCATTTGTAGCAAGAAGAGCAAGACCTTTTCCAATTAAAAAATTCTTACCATATCCGTCTTTAACTTCAACTACATCACCTTCTTTTCCAGTTCCCTTAACGTCTTTTAATAATAATACTTTCATAATTTCTCCATTTTCAAAAAGTTGAATATTTTACTATAAGTTATTTGAAGTGAGAATTAATCTAATAATTTTTAGAGTTTCTTCTATGCGTAAATAGAAAAAGAGTTGTAGTTGTTAGAGTCACTTAAAATATGACTTAATGAGTTTTGAACTATATTTTGTGTTTGAGTTTGTGTTAAAGAAGAACTTTGAGAACTTAGATTCTCAATCATCTGTTTTACTGATTCTTTTGTATCATCTTTTAAGGCTGCAATTTTACTTGCAAAATCTTCGACTTGTTCTTTAGAAAAAGATGGTGTTTCATTATTGTCATTGTTTTCTAGAAGTAAATCTTTTAATGCAATAGTTAAAGCCTCTTCCTCTTTTTTAAATTCATCTAAAGAGTTAGATGGATTTGAAGCTTGAACATTCTGAGGTAAAACACTTGCAAGTTGTCCTATTTGTTGAGCATCAAAACCTAAGCTATCCATAAAGTTAGACATTTGTCTTGAAGGTTGAATATTAGCTTCTTCAAAGGCTTGAGTTATTTCAAATGCATCTTCACTTGTAAGATTTGAAGAATCATAGTTTGAAAGAACTGATCTAATAGTACTATACTCATCAGAGCTTAATCCAGATAAAATTTCATTAACACCATAACTTGGCATTGATACATCTGATACTGAAGAAACAGAACCAATCATCATTTTCCTTTCATTTTTGTTTTATCTATTATAAGAAAAACTGTAAAATTTGTCAATCAAATAGATTGAAGACCTATCCCCAAATCTGTAAAGGAGGAGTATTTGCAACAGCTTTTAAAATATTTGCCCTTGAAACAATTCCTTTGATATTGTCATTTTCATCTACAACTGGAATTGCAGTTAAAGAAAAGTCAACCATTACTTTTGCAACCCTTCTAATATCAGTTACAGGATGAGCTGTTATAACTTCTCTTAATTCTAAATTGTCTAATGTTTTTTGTGAGTTATGTTCTGCGTACTCTAAATCATCAAAAATATAATCTAAAAGTACTTTATGAGTTACCATTCCAATGATTTTTTTTGTTTGTTCATCTAAGATAGGAATTTGTCTTATTTCATTTTCTTCCATAATTTCATATGCTTCACTTACTGTGTTGTTAGACTCTAATGTAATAACATCAGTTCTCATCAAATCACTGATATGAAAAATGGGTTCTTTTGTATCAATGTTCGCAATCTCTTTATAAGTATTTGCAGCATCTTTTTCTAAATGTTGCTCAAAGGATTTTTTATTTTCCCCTTGCTCTTTATTCTTTTCTTTAATACTATGGTCTTTAGGTAAACCCTCTTCTGTATTATTTCTTGCTTCTGCTAATGACTCAACATTTGACATAGAATAAAGATTATCTATAGTACTTCTAAAGTTTAAGCCACCCTTATTGTAAATTGCAAACATATCACTCTTCTTTCACCTTCCAATTTAACTAGCGATGTCTAAAGTGTTAGGAAGATTATTTCTAATATTTCTTTTCTTTACATAGTTATTTAAACCTATGTGATTATTATATCCTAAAAGTTTTGCTATTTTTCTAACAGATAATCCAACAGCTAATAACTCTTCAATTTTATCTCTTTGTTTATCAAACTTAGATTTTTGAATTGTTCCTTTTGGTTTACCTAAATGTTCACCTTTTAATTTCTTTGCAGTTAATGCTTCTTTTGTTCTTAAACTCATTAACTCTTTTTCTAATCCAATTGTCATTGAGATAACACCAAGAATCATCTGAGTTAACATATCTTTATCATCAATTAAATCAAGATTTTGTTTAACAACAATTATTCTAATTTTATTTGATAAAAGAAATTTCACTACTTCTAAAATAGTTTCAATTGTTCTTCCAAAAACATTTAAATCATAAATTAAAAGAGTAGATGAAGACTCACAGTTTTTTAAAAAATCCAAAATATTTCTTTCTTGGTCAGGAGTATCGATTTCAATTTCCACATTTTCTGAAATAGAAATATTGTTTTTTTCTACATAATTTTTAATACCTTCTCTTTGCGATTTAGTATAAACTTCATTGTTGTTATTAACTCTTACAAAACTTAAAATTCTAGACATCTTATTTCCTTTAACAAAAAGTATTATTTTATATTTTTTAGCTAACATTCTGTAAAATAAAAGATATAAAATAGTTATACAAAATGATATATAAACAATGCTTAATATTAGATTAATCTTCATACATTTTTCAATAATTTTTTGATGTATTTTTACGGCTCTTTTTGAAAATAAAGTGAATTTTTGATAACATTTATTTCTTCTAAAAATCAAAAAAGGTTTTAAATGAAATTAGTTGTTGCTATAACTGGTGCTAGTGGTTCTAGACTAGGTTTAAAATTAATACAAAATCTTCCTAGCAATGTAGAAGTACATGCAGTTATCTCTAAGAGCGCAAAAAAAGCTTTAAAACTTGAAGAAAACATAAATATAAAAGATTTGATAAATGAAAGAGAAAACTCATTTATCTATAAAGAAACTCAAATAGAAGCCCCTATCTCATCGGGTTCGTTTAAAACGGACAAGATGATTATTCTTCCTTGTTCTATGAATACTCTTGCAAAATGTGCTGTTGGAATTAGTGATAATTTAATCACTAGAGCATTTACAGTTATGCTAAAAGAGAATAGAGATATTATCTTAGCCCCTAGAGAAATGCCTTACTCTTCAATTGCTTTGGAGAATATGCTAAAACTTTCAAAACTAGGTGTAACTATTGCTCCTCCTACACTTGCATACTATTCTAAGCAGGATAGTCTAGAAATGATGGAAGACTTTATGATAGGAAAATGGTTTGATTTATTAAAAATTGACCACAATTTATATAAAAGATGGGAATAACGATGACAGAAAAAATTAAAAAACCTATTGACTCTTATAGAAAAGCTATTTATAGTGGGACTTTTGACCCAATTACAAACGGTCATATGGATATTATAAGAAGAGCTACAAATATCTTTGATGAAGTTGTTATTGCAGTTGCAAAAAGCGAAAGAAAAGGTCCAATGTTTTCCCATGAACAAAGGGTTGAGTTTGCAAAAGCTGCAACTAAAGATATGGAAACAGTTAGAGTTATTGGTTTTGATACTTTATTAGTTGATTTAGCAACAGAGCTTGAAGTACATACTATTATTAGAGGGCTTAGAGCTGTTTCAGATTTTGAATATGAATTACAAATGGGTTATGCAAACTCATCAATCAATAAAAAACTAGAAACACTTTATCTAATGCCAACATTAGAAAATGCCTTTGTTTCTTCAACAATTGTAAGAGAAATCATTAGGTTTGATGGTAAGTTCTGTCATCTTGTTCCAGACGAGGTATTAAAATGTATGTAGTAATTGAAGGAGTTGATACAGCTGGTAAATCAACTCAACTTGATATTTTGAAAAAGAACCACAAAGAAGCGGTATTTACAAAAGAACCAGGTGGAACAGAAATAGGTTTAAAACTAAGAGCAATGGCTTTAAATGGTGAAGCGACAAGTAAAACTGCTGAAATGTTTTTATTTCTTGCAGATAGAGCTGAACATATAGAACAAGTTATTAAGCCTAACGAAGGGAAGATGGTTGTAAGTGATAGAAGTGTAATTAGTGGTATCTCTTATGCTAAAGAGTTACCTTTAGAAGTTGTTACAAGCTTAAACCTTATAGCAACACAAAATACACTACCTAGTCATGTTATCTTACTTGAATTATCAAAAGAAGAATTAACAAAAAGATTAAGTGGAAAAACAAATGACTCTATAGAATCAAGGGGTATTGATTACTTACTTGATATTCAAGATAGAATGAAAAAAACAGTAGAGATGTTAAATTTAAATCATATTTATATTGATGCAAGCCTAAGCATCGAAGAAATTTCACAAAAGATAGAAGGATTTATTAATGGCTAATATTCAAAGTTTAAGAGGAATGAATGACATTTTAGGTGAAGATAGTAAGTACTTTACATACTTTATTGAAAATGCATCAAGAATTGCAAAGAACTATGGTTTTTCATATCTTGAGACTCCTATACTAGAAGAAACAGCCCTTTTTAAAAGATCTGTAGGAGAAAGCTCTGATATTGTAAATAAAGAAATGTATCAATTCATTGACAAAGGTGAAAATGACGTATGTTTAAGACCTGAGGGAACTGCTGGTGTTGTTAGAAGTTTTGTTCAAAATAAATTTGATAGAGCTGGGGGAACATATAAGTGGTTTTACTATGGACCAATGTTTAGATATGAAAGACCTCAAAAAGGAAGACTAAGACAGTTCCACCAATTTGGTTGTGAAGTGTTTGGTCAAGCTTCTGTTTATGAAGATGCAAACATTATTATGATGTTAAAAGATATCCTTGATTTCTTTGAAATTAAGTTTACTTTACAACTTAATTCTCTTGGTTGTCCAACTTGTATGCCAACGTATAGAGAAAACCTAGTTAAGCATTTAACAAGTTTTAAAGATGATCTTTGTGAAGACTGTAATAGAAGGATTGAGACAAATCCGATTAGAGTTTTAGACTGTAAAAATGAAAACTGTCAAAAACTATTATACAATGCTCCTAAAATCACTAATAATCTTTGTGAAAAATGCGACACTGATTTTGAAAAACTAAAAGAGATTTTAGACTTTAATGGCATTGAATATGAGATAGATACAAACCTAGTTAGAGGTTTAGATTATTACTCTCAAACTGCATTTGAGTTTACTTCAAATGAGATTGGAGCACAAAGTGCAATTGCAGGAGGAGGAAGATATGACAAACTTGTTGAATTCCTTGGTGGAAGAGAAACTCCTGGTATTGGATTTGCAATTGGTATTGAAAGATTACTAGAACTTGTAAAAATGAAAGAACAAAAAGAGGATATAGTTTATGTAGGTGCAATGGATGATAAAGCATTAAACTTAGTATCTAAAGTTGTAAATGAAAAAAGAAAAACTACAAAAACTATTATGGAATATACATCAAGAGGTTTTGGGAAGCACTTTAAACTTGCAGAAAAGCAAGGAGCAAATATAGTTGCTTTAATTGGTGAAAATGAACTAAATGATAACACTATTTATGTAAAAAATATCGAAACACAAGAAGAAAAAACTATTAAGATTGAGGACTTTTAATATTGGAAAATTATGGTATAGATGTTTGGGCTGATGATAACTTTTTTATTGAAGATGGTTTAGCAAAAATAAATCATGCATCAAAGCCTGCACTTGTAGATATAGTAAGAGACATTAGAGCACAAGACTTCAAAGGTCCTTTACTACTTAGATTTCCACATCTAACTAAAAAACAGATTACAAAACTGTTTACATTATATAATAATGCTATAAAAGAGTATGACTATAAAGGAAAATTCAACGCAGTTTTTCCTTTAAAAGTAAACCAATTACCAAACTTTTTGCTACCTCTTATAAAATCAGGAGAAGAGTTTGGTTATGGTTTAGAAGCTGGAAGTAAAGCAGAGCTTATCTTAGCCATGACTTATAATAAACATGGTGCACCTATTACTATAAATGGATTTAAAGATAAAGAGATGATTCATATTGCGTTTATTGCTAAAAAAATGGGTCATAATATCACTATTATCATTGAAGGTTTAACTGAACTTGAAATGATGTTAGAAGTAGAAAAAGAGACATCTTTACCAACACCAAATGTAGGAATTAGAGTTAGGCTATTTAATAGTGGTGACGGAGCATGGGCAAAATCAGGAGGAATTGACTCAAAGTTTGGGCTTAGTTCTACAGAGATTTTAGAAGCATATGAACTACTAAAAGCAAATAACTTACTTCATTGTTTAACAATGATTCATTTCCATATTGGTTCTGCAATGACAACTATTAAGCCACTAAAAAAAGCTTTAAAAGAGTCAGGTCATATATATGCTGAACTTAAAAACATGGGTGCTAAAAACCTAAGTGCTATTAATATTGGTGGTGGTTTAGCTGTTGAATATTCTCAATACCATAGAACAACAGAGTATCATTTACAAGAGTTTGCAAATGATGTTATCTTTACACTTAAAAATATTGCTAAACAAAAAGGTGTAGAAGAACCAAATATTTTCACAGAATCAGGAAGATTTATTTCTGCAAATAGTACGGTTTTAATAACACCTGTTTTAGAACTATTCTCAGCAGAGTATGAAGAAAACAACTTAAGATTAAAAGAAGTTAACCCTCCTTTAATTGAAGAATTAAACGCACTATATGAAGATATAAATAGAAGAACTGCTTTAGAGTATATGCACGATAGTATGGATCATTTAGAGTCTTTATTAAAACTTTTTGATTTAGGGTATATTGATTTACAAGATAGAAGTAATGCAGAAATACTAGCACAACTAATTATTAAAAAATCTATTTGCTTACTAGAAGTTGAGGATTATGAAGAGTTAAAAAGAATTGATAATAAAATTCAAGAAAAATATCTATTAAACTTCTCTATTTTCCAATCACTTCCTGATTTTTGGGGAATAGACCAAGAATTTCCTATTATGCCAATTACTCATTTAGATAAAAAGCCTACAAGAAGTGCTTCTTTATGGGATATTACTTGTGATAGTGATGGAGAAATAGAGTTTAATGCAAACAAACCTTTATATTTACATAATGTTAATTTAGAAAAAGAAGAGTATTACCTTGCATTTTTTAATGTTGGTGCTTATCAAGATACATTAGGAATGAGACATAACCTATTCTCTCATCCAACTGAAGTAAATGTTGTTTTTCAAAACAACGAATTAAAACTAGAAAAGATTATTGAATCACAAAAGATTATTGATATTTTAGAAGATATTGATTATGACACTAATGATATCAAGAATATTTTAGAAAAGAATTTAGATAAAAATACTTATAAAATTTTAGAAAAATATTTACATGAAAATAGCTATCTAAAAACTGCATGGAGTTATAATGACTGAAAAAAATGAACAAAATATACATGAAAAAATAAAAACACATATTTTAAATGAACAAAAGAAAATATCTTTATGGAAGCAAATCAAAGAAGATTTTTCTGTTCCTAAACAAAATGACCCTGCTTTAAACTCTAGCTTTGAACTATTTTTCAACTACCCTGGAGTTTGGGCTATAGTTAATCATAGAATTGCAAATAGACTTTATAATAAAGGTTGGACAAAAACAGCTAGAGCTTTAGTTGGATTAGGTTCTCTTCTAACTAAGACAGATATTCACCCAGCTGCTACTATTGGAAGAAGAGTATTTATTGACCATGCTATTGGGGTTGTTATTGGTGCTACTACTGTTATAGAAGAGGATGTTCTTATTTATCAAGGTGTAACATTAGGTGGAGTTAGTCTTGATAAAGGAAAACGTCACCCTACTATTAGGGCTAATGCAGTTATTGGAAGTGGAGCTAAAGTATTAGGAAATATCATCATTGATAAAAACTCTAAAGTTGGTGCAAACTCAGTTGTAGTTTGCGATGTTCCTAAAAACTCTACAGCAGTTGGAGTTCCAGCTAAGATTATCAAAAAAGATAAAAAGAATTGCAAGCTTGCCCATGATGATTTACCAGATATCAATAAAGAAATGTTTAAATATCTTATTGAAAGAATTCATATTTTAGAAGAAGCTCTAAAAGAAGAAGATGGGATTGATGTAAGTGATAAAGATAAAAAACTAGAAGAAGATTATAATAGATTTATTAACGCAATGAACTCAATAAAGAAGTAAAAAATGTATGAACTTTTAGCATTTGGAGCCATGACAGGATTTATCTCAGGATTTTTCGGTGTTGGTGGAGGAATGGTTCTTGTTCCTATGCTTCTATTTGCTGGTTTTATTATGAAAGAAGCTGTTGCTATTTCTATTATGCAAATGGTTTTTTCTTCGATTTATGGTTCATTTCTAAACTCTAAAAAAGCTAAAAATGTTTTAAAAGATGGTTTAATCATCGGTATTGGAGGCTTTTTTGGAGGTTTACAAAGTGGTTTTATTATCACAAACTTTTCAAATGAAACTTTACAATATGTTTTCATAGCTATTTTACTTTACTCTATAATCTCTATTTTTAAGTCTCCTGCTGAATTCAATGAAGAAGAAAAGAAAAGTAGTAACAAATTCTTTTTATTTATTATTGGAGCCTTAATTGGAGCTATTGCTATGAGTATAGGTGTTGGTGGTTCAATTCTTTTAACTCCCCTACTTGTAAGATTTTTAAACTATGATTTAAAAAAAGCTACATCATTGGGATTATTTTTTGTTATCTTCTCATCAGTTGCAGGATTTACATCACTAACAGTAAATAATCAAATGCTATTTCAAGAAGGTGCAACTGTTGGTATAGCTTCACTTATTGGTGTTTATTTTGGAATAAAACTAAAAAATAGTATAAAATCAACATCATATAAAAAGTATATTCTACTTTTATATATTGTGATTTTTATATCTATGGTTTATAAAACTATCTAAAACTATTAAACAAAAATGGAAAAACTCCTCCATTTTTGTAATACTTCAACTCTAAACTAGTATCAATTTTTATTTTTAAAGTAATTTGTACCTCATCAAATCCTCTATTTATATAAGCTTTTAGTTTTCCCTCTACTTTTAAAGTATCCATTTCAAAAGAGAAGTTCTCATCACCTTTTAGTTTTAAAGATTCAATATCATCATCTATAAACTCTAAAGGTAATACTCCATAAGAGATTAAATCCTTTCTATACTTCTCATCAAAAGATTTTGTAATAACTGCTTTTACGCCAAGAAGATTCATTCCTTTAGTAGCCCACTCTTTTTGCTCACCCTTACCAAAGTTTTCTCCTGCAATAACAATAAGTGGCTTTTTTATCTCTTTAAACTTTTGTGACTTTTCATAGATAGAGACAATTTCATTATTCTCATAATCAAAGGTATAAGCACCCTCTTTTGATACCATTTTATTTTTTAGCTTTGGATGTTCAAATAGTCCTCTTGTTATAAGCTCTGCATTTGCCTTTCTACTTCCAAAGGTATTATATTCAAAAGATTTAACTGCTTTTTGTTCTAAATACTTTGAGGCTGTAGAGTATAAAGGAATTTGTCCCATAGGAGAAATCTGTTCAATACTTATTTCATCATCAAACATTGCTAGTATTCTAGCTCCTTGTATATTTAAGCTATCCTCTTCTTTTTCTTCATAAAATAAAGAACCTTGTATATATGTAGAGTTTTCATTCCATTTATAGTTTTTACTATCTTCTACTTCTAAGCTTTGCCAAAATTCATTTCCTTTAAAAATGTCTTTGTATATATCTTTATATAAGGTGTAATCTAACTCACTCATGTAATCCCCTACTTCTTTAGAACTAGGCCACAAGTCTTTAAGATATATATCTTTATCATCTATAGTACTTATTACATCCTCAAACAAATCAAACTTTGTAGAACCAACTATAGAGTAAATAACTACTAAAGAAGGTGATGATAGATAGTTATAGTTAATTAAAGGATGAAGTCTCTTTTCAAAATTCTTATTTCCCGAAGTTAAAGAGCATACATCTAGTTTATTATCTTTAATATCAAACTCATATTTATCTTCTAAATTTCCAAAGTTCTCACAGGCATAACCTGAAATATAAAAACCTAGATGCTCTAAATATTTAAGTAAATCTAGCTTTTTCAAAAACTCTTTGATTGCTAAAGACCCAGGAGAAAAAGATGTCTTTACATGCTCTTTTGTATGTAGCCCAAACTCATAAGCTTTTTTTGCTACTAGTGCTGCGTGTAATATTAGATATGGATTAGATGTTGTAGTACAAGAGGTAATAGAAGCAACAACCACATCTAAATCTTTTAAATATGAACCACTTTTATTAATCTGTTGTTCTTTTAGTTCATCTACTTTTATATGTGAATGAGCTTTATTTGGTCCAGCAATTGCAGGTTCTAACTCTTCTAAGTCAAAATCTATGATTTCATCAAACTCTAATACCTCATCACTATAAAAAAGCTCTTGTCTTTGTAAGTACTCTTTTAACAAATAACCATAGTCTTCATTATCCCTTGTTTTATTAAAGTAGTCTACTGTTTTATCATCTATAGTAAAAAATGAACAAATAGCCTCATACTCTGGTGCCATATTTGCTATAGTAGATCTATCCTCTAAAGTTAAATGTTTTAATCCCTCACCATGAAACTCTACAAGCTTTCCTTTTATATCATACTCTTTAAGTTTACTTGTTAATGTTAATACTAAATCAGAAGAAGTAACTCCTTCTTTTAACTTACCATGTATATTCACTCCTACTACTTGTGGTAAAACTAAAGATACTGGCATTCCAAGTATTGATGTTTTTGCTTGAGTTTCATTTACTTTCCAGCCTAATACTCCTAAAGAGTTAATCATAGGCGCATGGGAGTCTGTCCCTATTAAAGTTTCTGGATATATAAAGTTTTTATCTTTGATTCTTTTTAAGTGTAAAATAGTAGATAGATACTCTAAGTTTACTTGATGACATATACCAGACCCTGGTGGAACTACCCTTAACTTATCAAAATTATTTTGTGCCCATTTTATAAACTGATATTTCTCTTTATTTAATTCATACTCTTTTTCTATATTACTATCAAAGCTATACTCTTCTTTATCTGTATATATATCTAAAGAGTGGTCAACAACTAAATCAACCATTATTTTAGGGTTTACTTCTTCTACATTCTTTCCTAGATTTTTAAAAGAGTCTCTTATTGAAGCTAGGTCAACAAGTACAGATACTCCTGTATAATCTTGCATTATGACCCTTGAAGGATATAAACTAATCTCTTTTCTTTCTTTCTTTTCAAAGATTTTGATTATTTCTAAAAATTCATTTTCACTATTTGCATTTCTTAAATTTGCCTCTAAAAGTATTTTTAGAACAACTGGTAGTTTTTTTAAACTTTTATTCTCTTCTATTACAGCTTTTATATCATAGTAATAAAATGTCTCATTTTGTATTTCGAAACTATTTATATATTTATCCAACTCTTTTTTCCCTAATATAACAATAATATATTACTATTATAATCAAAAGTATTAAAAAACTAGTTAGACAGATATGACTTCATTTGTTTCTATACAATATGCACTTAACTTACCCAAAGCTTCTTCTTTTTTGTAACAACATCCAGTATCTACATTTATATAGTGTTTACTTGTATCTACTTTGGAAATAGGAGTATGTCCATATATATTAAAAATAGTACAATCTTCTTTGGGAGGCTTTCTATTCCATAAAGCATATTGTTCTACTATCTCTTGGTTCATATCAAACTCTGCTAAATGCCAAACATCTGCAAAAGAAGCATGGGATATAACTATTGGCTTATTATTTTTATTTTCATTTAGTTTTATATATAAAGGTAAAGTCTTTAACCATTTAATGTCTTCTTTGTATTGATCAAATCCTTCATCATTTTTATTACAAATTAGTTTTCCATCATATTTGTCTACTGCTATTAAGTTATATGACTCTAAAGTCTCTTTACCTCCATTTTTTATCCAAGTATCTACAAAACCTGTAAATGGAATATTAGGATACTCTTTTATAAAGTATTTACTGTAATCAATCATCATCTTTTCATGATTTCCTAATACACATTTGTATTTATTATCTCGTATATACTTTATTACTTCATTTGATTTTGCACCCCTATCAACAATATCACCTACAAACATAAGTTCACTATGTATAGGAAGTTTTTTAGCCAATAGTATTAAATCATCAAACTCACCGTGAACATCACCAATAATATATGTCATAATAACTTCCTAAGAGAGAAATAATCTATATAATAATTACTTTAACCTAAAGAAGAGAGAAATTTTATTAACTAACATTTTATCTATATCTAGTTTCATTTTTATTTGGTATAATGCCCACTTAAAAATTTAACGGATATTGGAATACTATGCAAGATAAAATCAAAATATTTAATGCCAAAGAAAATAATTTAAAAAATATAAATTTAGAGATTCCGAAAAATAAATTAGTAGTTTTCACTGGACTTTCTGGTTCTGGTAAGTCTACTTTAGCTTTTGATACTTTATATGCTGAAGGTCAAAGAAGATATATTGAATCACTTTCTGCTTATGCTAGACAATTCTTAGATAAAGTAGGAAAACCTGATGTTGAAAGAATAGAAGGTTTAACACCTGCAATTGCTATTGATCAAAAAACAACTTCTAAAAACCCAAGGTCTACAGTTGGTACTATTACTGAAGTATATGATTACTTTAGACTTTTATATGCAAGAGTAGGAAAACAACACTGTCATAAATGTGGAGAACCTATTTCTCAAATGTCAGCTTCTGATGTTATTGAACAAGTATTAAAACTACCAGATAACTCAAAAATTGTTATCTTAGCTCCATTAATCAATAGAAAAAAAGGAACCTTTGCAGACTTACTAGAATCATTAAGAGGTAAAGGTTATGTAAGAGCTATGATTGATGGTGTTATGGCTAGACTTGATGAAGATATTGAGCTAGAAAAAAACAAAATGCACACAATCAAAGTTGTAATAGATAGAGTTGTAGTAAAAGAGGAAAATAAAGACAGAATCGCTCAAGATGTTGAAAAGGGTTTAAAAGAGTCTTTTGGGGAACTTGAAGTTGAAGTTATGAACCATGAGCAAGTTGGAACAGAAAAACACATTCACTACTCTGAACATATGGCTTGTTTTGATTGTAAAATATCTTTTGAGCCATTAGAACCTTTATCATTCTCTTTTAACTCACCAAAAGGTGCTTGTTCTTCTTGTGATGGTTTAGGTATTAGATATGCTTTAGATATGAAAAAAGTAGTAAATGATGAGCTACCACTAGAAGATGGAGCTATTAAAATTATTTATGGCTTTAATAAAGGTTATTACTTCAAGATGCTTATGGCTTATTGTGAAGGTGCAGGTATTGATATAACTATTCCATTTAAAGAGTTACCAGAACATCAACAAAAATCAATTTTACATGGTGGAGTTGAAGAAGCTAAGTTCACTTGGAAAAGACATAGTCTAACTAGAAAGTGGGAAGGTATTGTAAAAATTGCCTATGACATGATTAAAGATGAAAAAGAGATGGCTGAATTTATGACTGAAAAAGTTTGTTCAGACTGTGGAGGAAATAGACTTAAGCCTTCAGCTCAAAGTGTTTTTGTAGCAAATAAAACTATTGCAGATGTTATAAATAAACCAATTGAAGAAGCACACAAGTTTTTCCAAGATGAAAAAAACTTTGAATACTTCTCTGACCAAGAAAAGATGATTTCAGCTCCTATTTTAAAAGAGATAAAAGAGAGAATCTTCTTCTTATATGATGTAGGTTTAGGATATATAACTTTAGGAAGAGATGCAAGAACAATTTCAGGTGGAGAAGCTCAAAGAATTAGAGTTGCCTCACAAATTGGTTCAGGACTTACAGGAGTTATGTATGTGCTTGATGAGCCATCAATTGGTTTACATGAAAGAGATACAAGTAAACTTATCAAAACACTAAAAGCCTTGCAAGAAAAAGGTAATACAGTAATTGTAGTTGAGCATGATAAAGAGACTATTGAAGCTGCAGATTATATTGTAGATATTGGTCCAAATGCAGGTAAATTTGGTGGAGAAATTGTTTTTGCTGGAACATTAAAACAGATGAACAAAGCTAAAACTTTAACTGCTCAATATGTAAGTGGTAAAAAGAAAATTGATTATCTACACAATAGACCACAAGAAGAGTTTATTAAAATTCATAATGTAAATATCAATAATATTGAGAATCTAAGTGTTGAACTTCCTCTTAAGAATCTTGTATCAATTACAGGTGTTTCTGGTTCTGGTAAATCTTCACTTATTTTACAAACCCTACTTCCTGTTGCAAAAGAGTTATTAAACCATGCAAAAAAAGTTAAGAAAATTGATGGAGTAGAGATTGAAGGATTAGAAAAGCTTGATAAAGTTATTTACCTTGACCAATCACCTATTGGAAGAACACCAAGAAGTAACCCAGCGACATATACAGGTTTAATGGATGAGATTAGAACACTATTTTCTAAAACTAAAGAAGCAAGCCTTAGAGGATACAAAATTGGTAGATTCTCATTTAATGTAAAAGGTGGAAGATGTGAGAAGTGCCAAGGTGAAGGTGAAATCAAAATTGAGATGCACTTCTTACCAGATATCATGGTTAAATGTGATGATTGCCAAGGTAGAAGATATAATGCACAAACTTTAGAGATTTTATACAAAGGTAAAAATATCTCTGATGTACTTAATATGAGTGTAGATGAAGCTTTAGAATTCTTTGTAAAAGTGCCTAAAATAAAAGCAAAATTACAAACACTATCAGATGTTGGACTTGGATATATTACTTTAGGACAAAATGCAGTTACACTTTCAGGTGGAGAAGCTCAAAGAATCAAACTGTCAAAAGAGTTAAGTAAAAAAGACACTGGAAATACTCTTTATGTACTAGATGAACCAACTACTGGTTTACACTTTGCCGATGTTGATAGACTGACAAAAGTATTACACCACTTAGTTGAAGTAGGAAACTCGGTATTAGTTATTGAGCACAACCTTGATATTATCAAAAACTCTGACTGGGTTATTGATATGGGTCCTGAAGGTGGTAGTAAAGGTGGACAAATTGTTGCAGAAGGGACACCAGAACAACTAGCAGCAAACCATAAAAAAACAAAATCATATACTGGATATTATTTAGATAAAGAGATAAACTCTTAATATAAGAAACAGCTTGAAGCTTATACAGCTTCTTAAGCTGTTTCTTCTTTGGCTTGAGAAATCAAGTAGGCTTTTAATCTCATCATCTCATCAGTAGGATACTGATTTTCAGCCTCACCTCTTATAGCTTTTACATAAAAATCTTTTGATTGGTTATTAAAACCAAAGTTTAAATTTGTAAGGACAACTTCTTGATACGGTACAGAGTTAACTTTTACGTCTGTTGAAGAAGTTTCTTCACTCTCTTTTGCTTTTAAGAACTCTTCACGAATAACCTCTTTAGGTTCGTTTCCTTCTTTAAGTTTTGCAATTTCATTAGAAGGTTGAACCTGCTGAACTAATAATTGATTATTCTGAGCAGCTTGGTCAATTTTTGGGATTAATCCATATTCCATGATTGCCTCCTCATTGCATATAACTAATTATACAAAAAATTTTGAATTTTTGTCAAAAAAGAATACTTTAAAGATATATTTTGGTATTATATGCTGTTAATTTTAATCAAACAAAGGAGTAATTATTGGAAGATAGTTCCCAGAGGCGTAGCTTACTACAGTTTAAAGGTTCAAAATGGAACTTTTAATTATCCTCTTTATAGCCGTAATTGGCGTTTCTTTTTTATGTTCAGTTTTAGAGTCTGTGATTCTTTCAACTAACTTTTCGTATATTTCTGTTTTAGAAGAAAAAAATCCTGACGCAGGTAAACTTCTTAAGACTTTAAAAACAGATATTGACAGTTCGATTGCTTCAATTTTAATTCTTAACACTATTGCAAACACTTTAGGTGCTACTGCGATTGGTGTACAAGCACAAAATGTATTCAGCGGTGACAAAACATTAGTAATGATTGTATCAGTGGTACTAACATTTGCAATTTTATTCTTTGCAGAAATCATTCCTAAAACAATTGGTGCAGTTTATTGGAAACAATTAGCTCCTGTTGCTGCAAGAATTATTAAGTTCTTTGTAATTATTACTTATCCTATTATTGTAGCAACTCAGTTTGTTACTAAAAAGATAAAAGGAAAAGACAACAGCGATTCAATTTCTAGAGAAGAGTTAATTCACACGACTTTATTAAGTGAAGAAGAAGGTGTTATTGGAGATTTAGAGTCAGATATTATTGAGAATACTCTAACATTAAATGACATTAAAATCAAAGATATTTTAACACCAAGATCAGTTATGTATGCAATTAATAAAGACTCTATCATAAAAGATATTTTAGAAGATAAAAGAACTTATAAGTTTTCAAGAGTTCCAATATATGATGAAACAGTTGACAATATTGTAGGGGTAGTTCTTACTAAAAAGCTTTTCAAACAAGCTATTAGAGATAAAAGTGCAACAATGGAATCTATTATGAAACCTGTTTTTGCATTAAATGAGAATATTCCTGTAGGAAAAGCACTTAGCAAGTTCATTCAGAAAAAAGAGCATATGTTTATTGTTCTTGATAACTATGACCAAACAGAAGGTATTATTACTTTAGAAGATTGTATTGAAACTCTTCTTGGTTTAGAAATCATGGATGAGCTTGATACAACTGCAGATATGAGAAGACTTGCATTAAACAAAATGAAAGCAAAAAGAAAGGAAAGAGCATCGAAAGAAGCATAAAAGAGTTCCTTTCTGAATTCAAAAGTTTAGTAATCTCTTCATTAGATGAGCATAACTTACCATTTACAAGTTATGCTCCATTTATACTAAAAGACAATAAGTTTTACGTTTACCTTAGTACTATGGCTAAACACTCACATAATCTAACAAAAAATAAAAATAGCTCAATCTTTTTTATTGAAGATGAACAAAGTTGTGAAAATATTTTTGCTAGAAAAAGAGTTGTTTATCAATGTTCTACAAAAAAGCTATCTCGAGACACAGATGAATTTAATGAATTAATCTCTTTATTTGAAGATAAACATGGAAGTACTGTTTCTATGTTAAAAGATATGAAAGATTTTAGTTTTTTTGAGTTTGAAGTTGTTTCAGGGGAAGCTATTTTAGGTTTTGGAAAAGCTTATAATCTTGAGAAAAAAGATATATTTGAACTAGTGAATAGAAAAAGTTCAAAAGGACATCAAAAGTAGAAGTTATATAACTTCTACGTCTGTTACATCTACTCCAGAAAGCTTTTCTAGTCTTTGTTCTATTAATTCTAAGAAATCAGCTCTATTTTTTTCATCCATGTTATTCTCTAACATTTCAGTAATATACTTAATTCCATTTGCATTTATTTTTTTAACACTTGCTAAATAGTGAACAAACGCAATAATTTTTACATCACTAATTGAATATAATTTTTTATGAGTTTTTTTAGGAGGTAAAAGACCTTTATCTTCATACATTTTAAGTGTTCTAACTTTTGCAGTTAGTAACTCAGCAATACTACTTAAAGGTAAAACATCTTTAGCATTATCAAGTAAAGCCAATAAATATCCTTTTTTTAAACGAATTATAAATCTTTTTATTTAAAAAGAAATTAATAGGGATAAAAAGCCCTATTAATCAGTTATTTAGCTGCTTTAGCTTCTTTAATCCAAGAATCGATTTTTGCTTGATTTTTCTCTAACCAAACCTTAGCATGTCTTTTAATATCTTTTTCTTTGTTTTGACCATTTGCCATAAGCATATTTTGTCCAGAGATATCATTTACATCTATTTTAATTGTATTAAATAGTTTTGCAATATCTTTGTGATTTGTTTTTACACTAGCATTTGCAACGATTCTTTGATGATTAATATTAAATCCATAATCTGCACCATTTGGTAACTTAGTAGAATCTGTATTTGGGTTTGCACTATGAGTTACTTGTAAAAATACAACATCTTTACCAGGAACTAACTTACCAGAAACCCAGTATGGAGTCCACGTATAATAAAGAATTGATTTACCAGTTTTATAGTTTGCAATTGTATCAGCAATAAGAGCAGAATACTCTCCTTGATTATGTTCAACAGTATCTCTTAAACCATAAGCATCTAATTGATGTTCAATAACTTTCTCACATCCCCAACCTGCATTACATCCACTTAAATCTGCTTTTCCATCATTATCGTGGTCAAAAAGTTTTGCTATTTTAGGGTCTTTTAAATCATTTACATATTTGATATTATGTTTTTGAGCTGTTTTTTTGTCTATTAAATACCCTTGAGCACAGTTTAGAATAAACTTATTATATTTTGTAATTTTAGAGTCTCCACCAACTGCTTCTAACTTTGAGTTATGTAATGGGTCCCACATTGAAGCTAAAAAGTATACATCTTCACTATTTGCATTATTTGCAATAGTTTGAAAAGCGATATCATAGTTAACTTCATTTACACCTACTACTTCATGTCCCATCTTTTTTAAAACTTCAGTTACAACAAGTGTTTGAAAAACTTCTTCTGCAATTGTTGATTTTAAAACATGAACTTTTGCACCAAATAAAGAAGTAGCTACCGCAAGTGAAGCTAATCCTGTAATAATTAATTTTTTACCAAACATATAATTCTCCTTATTTTTTTAGTAATTTATAGAAAAAGCCTACTGGACCTTTTTCAAACCATTTTGTTTTATCAGTTTTATCTTTTTGTCCCATTGCTTGAGTTAATCTATCTAAAATAACAGCAAGTAAAACGATACCTAAACCACCTACCGCTGCAAGTCCAACATCAAGTCTTCCAATACCTCTTAAAACCATCTGACCTAAACCTCCAACTGCAATCATAGATGCAATAACAACCATCGATAAGGCTAACATTAGAGTTTGATTGATTCCTGCCATAATTGTAGGCATGGCAACAGGAATTTGAACTTTAAATAACATTTGCATAGAACTAGCTCCAAAAGACCTAGAGGCTTCAATTAAATCCTCTGGTACTTGTCTAATACCTAAGTTTGTAAGTCTTATTAATGGTGGTAATGCAAAAATAATAGTTACAATAACTCCTGGTACATTACCAATTCCAAATAGCATTACAATAGGAATTAAATATACAAAGGCAGGAGTTGTTTGCATTGCATCAAGAATTGGACGTACTATTTTATTTGCAGTGTCACTTTTCGCACTCCAAATTCCAAGAGGGATTCCTATAATTAAAGAGAAGACTACAGCCGTTATAACTAATGCAAGTGTAACCATTGCTTCTTCCCAAGCCCCAATAAAACCAATTATAAAAAATGATACTAAAGTACCAAGAGCCATCTTTTTAGAAGAGAACTGCAATGCAAGTAATACAAAAAATAGAATTACTACATATGGATTTAAAAATAGTAAAAAAGATTCTATTGATTTTAAAACAATATCAATTGGCACCTTTGTAGCAAGAAAGAACTCTCTAAAGTTTTCTACTGTCCAATCAATTGCATCATTTGTCCAAGTATCAAAAGGAATTAAAGCCTCTTCAAAAGGGTTTAAAAAATCAAAACTTTTTGTCTCTTCTTCTACTGTTGTTGTTTGAGACCAATCAACTGATGACTCTTTATTTTCTTGAGCAGTTGAAGCATTACCCCATGGATCATTACTCATTATCAACTCCTTCATCTAAAACTCTTAAAAGCATCGCTTTTGAGATACTTCCTTTATATCTGTTATTATCATCAACTATTGCAACAGGGAAAGAAGCTTCCGCAATATCACTAATAAAATCACTAATTGCTGTTTCGCAGTTTATAGTTTTTTGCTCAACTATCGCTGTCTCAAGAGTTCCACCTTTTGATTTTTGCTCTTTTAAAGACTCAACAGTAACTAAACCTACATATGAATTGTTTTTCTCAATAATGTATCCAAAATCTTTATCCATATCAGATAGATATTGAAGTGCAGTTTTTACTCCTGTTCCTTCTCTTCTAATAATAGTTGGATTATTTTTCTTTGCAATATGAGTTGCTGTTAAAACAGAAGTAACATCAACACCCTTGAAAAATGATTTAATATAGTCATTTGCAGGGTTGTTAACAATCTCTTCCGGTGTACCTATTTGAGAAATCTCACCATTTTGCATAATTGCAATTCTATCCCCAATCCTAATTGCCTCATCTAAATCATGGGAAATAAATACAATAGTTCTTTGCTCATTACTTTGTAACTCAATAAGCTCATCTTGCATCTCAGTTCTAATAAGTGGGTCAAGGGCAGAAAAAGCTTCATCCATAAGCATAATATCTGGGTTGTTTGCTAGTGCTCTTGCAAGCCCTACTCTTTGTTGCATACCACCACTTAATTCATCAGGATAAGAAAGTTCATGTTGTCCTAAGCCAACTTGCTCTAAAGCTTTTCTTGCTTTTTCATATCTTTCGTTTTTAGTAACACCACTTAATTCTAGTCCAAAAGAAACATTATCTATAATATTCATATGAGGCATCAAAGCAAATGATTGAAATACCATTGATATTTTTTCTCTTCTAATATCAATTAGTTCTTTATCATTTAAATTTGTTACATCAGTTTCATCAATATAAATGTTTCCCGAAGTTGGTTCAATTAGTCTATTAAGAAGTCTTACTAAAGTAGATTTACCAGAGCCTGAAAGTCCCATAATTACGAATATCTCACCTTCATAGATTTCAAAACTCGCATCTTGGACACCAATTGTCATACCAGTTTTATCAAAAATTTCTTCTTTTGATAAACCATCATTTAACATCTTTAAAGCTTTTTTAGGTTCGTCACCAAATACTTTAAAAACATTTTTTACGATTAATTTTTTCTTTTTATCAGAATTAATATTAAACTCCATTTTACTAATTATTACATTTTAGATGTAATTTTACAACATCTATTATGTATAAATATCTCTTAAAACACCATAAAGCAATAAACTTAGTAATATTTTTGTAAAATTACATTATGAATAAAATTGAAAAAGATATTAACCAAAGAGATTTTTGCTATACATGTTATAGACCTAGCGTTTCTTGTATGTGTAAGTATATAAATAAAATAGAAACAAAAACAAAATTTATAATTTTGATGCACCCTAAAGAGTTTAAAAAAACAAAAAATGGAACAGGACAATTTACAAAAAATACATTAAGTAACTCTGAGTTATTTATTGGTATAGACTTTACAAATCATGCTAAGATAAATGCCTTATTAGAAGACTCTACTAATGATTGCTATTTGTTATATCCAAGTGAAACAAGTCTAAACTTAAGTAAGGAAAAGGTTCCTTCAGAAAAGAATATTGTAATTTTTATCATTGATTCAACTTGGCCATGTTCAAAAAAAATGATAAAAAGTAGTAAAAATCTACAAAAACTAAAAATGCTTAGTTTTGATGCAGATAAAGTATCAGAGTTTAAAATAAAAAAACAACCAAATGAGTATTGTTTATCAACAATAGAATCAACTCAATATATTATTGAATTATTAAACAAGCAAAATATAGAAAATAATACAAAAGAAGAATTATCTAATATGACTAAACCTTTTAAAAAAATGGTCGAATATCAATTAGAGTGTTTAAAAAGAAGAAAAGACCCTAGGTATAAAGCCTATTAATCTTCTTCTTTAGGTGTATCACCCTCTTCTAATTCTTTTTGAGCATCTGTTTTAAGCAGTTCCTCTATTTTTTTATCTATTATATCTAATGTTTTTTCTTGTGTCTTGTAAGATATTTCAGGAAGTTCTCCTCCCCACATCTTCTCAGCTTCTTCAAATCCTTGAACAATACCTTTTCTAGCTTCTTTTAGTCCTTCTATATCATTCCCTGCAAGATTAACAACAAAAGAACTAACTCTCTCAGAAGTTTTACTTACACCAAAAAAACCTTCATCTGATACTAGTTCTTTTGCTTCATCTGGTGATAATTCAGTAATTGGCTTACCTTCGTATCCTATTGAAGCAAGACTAAATCCACCATCAATCTCTTTTCCAGAAAGAAAATCATAAATTTCAGTATTGTTAATAATATTCATCAACGAACTTTGAGCATTTGTATTAGCCTGAGAAAGCTCAACACTTTTAATATTCAAAAATACTTTCATACTCTCCATTGAGATTGAAACATTTACTGCTGAATTATGTATAGAACTATTTTTTTGTTCTATTGAAGGGCTAGCACTATTAAGGCTTTTTATATTCTGTTTTTCACTAGAGTAGTTATTAGAATATGCATCTAACGCCCTAGTATTAAAATCTATAGCTTCCATAATAAGCTCCTTATAATAGTAAATTATATTAACACAATTCTTAAAATTAGTTTAAACATAACAGAATGTATCATTAAATTTTTTAATTAGTTTTTATTTTTTTATTTTTATTTATATATTTAGTTAAAATAACCTATAATGAAAAAAACTAAATTGGTTATTTAATATGAAAACACCTTTTTTTATCTTTATTATTTTTACTTTTATACTTAATTCCTTGCTTTGTAGTACAACTTTAGAGATTAGTACTAGCAATGATAAAAGAATCAATAAGTATTATTATTATTTTAATAATCAAACAATATGGATTGATAAAAATAATCAAATTAAAGATATTGCTTTTGACTTAATTGAAGAGATAAAAGATGACAAAATACTTAAGCCTTTTGTAAATAAAATATTTAATATTAAAAAAATCGAGAATTTATTAGAACACAGAGACCATTTAGAAAAAACTAAAATAATTGAACTTGATACTCTTTTGACAAAAACTTATGATCAATATATGAACTACCTTGCAAGAGGTTTTATAAACTGGAAAAGTTTTATTGAAGAATTAGAAAAGATAGAAGAAGAGAGTGAAATAAAAGCAAAATGGTCAAAATATGAAGTAAGAAAAAACAATATAAAACTACTAAAAACATCAATTGAAAAAGATGATATAAACTATGCTTTAAAGCAAGTAAATTATACCTTTCCCTATGCCAATGATTTAGAAGAAGAGATTACAAGACTAGAAAAAATCAAAGAAACTGGAGGATATACAATAACTCCTGAAATTTTACAGCCTCTAAAAGTAGGAAATTTTTACCCACAAATAGAATTTATAAGACAAAGACTATATGAAAGCAAAGATATAGACTCCTTAGAGTGTGCAAAAGTAGTAAAAAACTGTCAATACTATTTTGATAAAAAACTTTTCAAAGCTGTAATAAATTTTCAAAAAAGATATGGTCTTATTACAGATGGAGTAATAGGGAAAAATACTATTGATAAATTAAACACACCTATTGAAGAGAAAATAAAAGTTCTTAGAGTTAATCTTGAAAGAATGAGATGGCTTCCAAGAAACCTTGGTGAGAGATATATTTTAATAAATATTCCAGCATACAAATTGAAACTATATGAAGAAAAGAAAGTTCAACTTAAAATGGATGTTATAGTAGGAAAAAAGAAGTTCCCTACTCCTATTTTTAGTCATAAAATGTCAGAGGTAATAGTTAATCCATATTGGAAAATTCCTCAAACAATTGTTAAAAATGAGATAATCCCAAAACTTGCAAAAGACTCAAAATATCTAGCAAAAGAGAATATCAAAGTATTTGAAAATTGGGATGTAAACTCTTTAGAGTTTGATGTTAGTAAAGTTGATTGGAATATGTATGTAAACAATGATTTAATAGGAACACCAAAAGAAGCTCCCATGAGATTTATACAAACCCCTGGTGGCTCAAATCCACTTGGAAGAGTTAAGTTTTTATTTCCAAATCAATACTCTGTTTATTTACATGATACACCTGAAAAACAATATTTTAAAATGAGAGAAAAAACTCTTTCCCATGGATGTATAAGACTAGAAAAACCCTTTGAACTATTTGAAAATATTCTTACTATAAACAAAGATGATATTAAAATTGTAAAGAAACTTGAAGAGAGTGATTATAAGTTAAGTAAAAAGATTCCTATTCATATAGTATATTTAACTGCTTGGGTAGAGAATGATAAACTACAGTTTAGAGATGATATTTACAACTATGATAAAATACAATCTAAACTATTGTTTGAGTCCACTTTTTAGTTTTGGCTTTAAAGTTTGGATTTCATCAAGACTTAAAAAATATTTATCTTCAACAATATATTTCATAAATCTTACTTCTGCATTTGTAAAACCATCAAGCTCTTTTTCTTTTATTGAAGTGTCTCTTTTTGTAATTCTTACTCGTCTTAATTTACCATTTTTATTTTTTACATAATATACAATATCAAAGTCACTACTATTTATTTTTTCAATAGTTACAAAAATATTTAAAATCTCTGCCTCATAACTTGGAACTAGTTTTTTAAAGTCTTCTATACTTAAAAAACCTACATAAAGCTTTGTATAAATATCAAAGAAGTTCATAAGCCTTTTTGATTTTAAAAAGTTTAAATCAACTATTTGCTCACCGTTTTGTCTTGATTTTTTTAATATCCATTCTAATGTTTGAAAGTAAATAAATTTTTTGTGCTTTATTGTATAAGCTTCTATAAATTTTTCATCAGTAAACTTAGTTTTAAAGCCCTTTTTCTTTCTATTGAATACTATCTTTTTAAGAAAATCAATATCTTCTAAATCTTTTGTAATCCAGATTGTACAATAAGCAGGAAATCTTTTTAAGCCTACTGTTCCTTCTGTTAAAATAATTAAGGCTCGTACATGTAAATGAGGGAAAAGCAGTTTTAGTAACGCATACTTTTTATCCAGTCTTTTATTTAAACTAACTGTTTTTTTAGAAGTACTCATCTCAACAAAATATAAAGCATCATCAGTAAAAAAGAGTGCATCAAACTCTGAGATATCTTTGTAGTTTGATTTATAAACAATTTGAAGACTTCTATCAATCATCAAACCAGTTTTATACTCACTATCAATTCTATTTTGATGTGGACCTTTTAATATGAACTGCTTAATAAATTTATTATTTGAAGCATACTCTAAAAGTAGCTCATAAATAATATTTTCATAAACTTCACCCTTAAAACTATTAAAGGTTGCAATATTTTCAATTGATACATCTTGTTCATTTGATTTTAGCAGTGGCTTAATATTTCGTAGATCATATTTGTAGAAGAATAGATTTTCTTCAATTTTTGAAAAGTTTAAATTTTTTATATCTTGACTTATTTTTAAATGACGCACTCTGTATAAGAAGATTTTATCTTCTTTCTCCATATTTTATTAGTTTTGGGACGATTATAGCCAAAGAAACACCATTTGTAAAGTCTGTTTAATAAAATAAAATTATAATAGAGAGATGAAGAAAATTATATTTTATGTATCAATTATTCTACTTTTTACAGCTTGTTCAAATAAAAATATTTTAGTAAAAAAAGAGTTTACAAATAGTTCTAAAAAATTATCAACTCTTATAAGTAAATCTTCTAAACATATAGATAAACAAGAGGCTGAAGAGTTTTCTAAAAATGTTATTTTATACTCTTCTTTCCTTGCTAAAAGCTATGAAGTTAATACTCATCCACTAATTCATAACACCTTAATAAATCTTAACCTAAAGGAAAAAGGTTTGTGCTATCATTACGCAAATGATTTACTAAAATACATAAAATATAAAAACTTTAAAAGTTTCAAATTTAAAAAAATTGTTTCAAATCGAAATGATTATTTTGAACATACTGCATTAATTCTAACAAGAGATGATATTTCTTTTGAAAATAGTATTGTTTTAGATGCATGGAGAGATGCAGGGAATCTATATTTTTCAAGAGTTAAAAATGATAAAAAATATATATGGGAGTTAAAATAATGATTAAAAATATACTAATAACAGGTTGTAGCTCAGGTCTTGGTTTAGCCCTTACAAAGTTATATTTAGAAAAAGGCTACAAAGTATTTGGAATAAGTAGAAGAAAACCTGATATAGAGAATGAAAACTTTACCTTTAAGGAGTTTGATTTATCAAGACTTGAAACTATAAAAGAAAATCTTACTGCTTTTATAAATGATATTAAAGAGCTTGATACTGTATTTTTAAATGCGGGAATGTTAGGCGAGATTACAAAACTATCAACAAAAGAGATACAAGAAGTTCTAAACCTGAATGTTTTTGCAAACAAAGAGTTACTAGATATCTTAGCTAAAATAAAAACAGATACTGTAGTTGGTATTTCTTCAGGAGCTTCTAAAAATGGTTCTAAAGGATGGGGTTCATACTCTTTATCAAAGTCATCTTTAAATATGTTATTAAACTTATATTCAAAAGAGATGGTAAATACAAAACTTCTTGCAATTGCTCCTGGTGTAATTGAAACACCTATGACTGACTATATTAGATTTGATATTGATGATGAAGTATTTACTTCTGCAAAAACCTTAAAAAATGGAGAGATTCAAAAGCCAGAAGATGCTGCAAAAAGATTATTTGAAACATTAAAAAGAAAAAACGAGTTTGAAAGTGGCAGTTTTCTTGATGTAAGAAAGATATAAATTCTTTAAACTATATAATTAACTTCAACTATAAATAAGCTTTATATAATGGTTATTTTGGTATTTTATAATTTTTAAAAATATTATTCAACCATTTATAAGGCTCCCAATGAACACAAAGACATTTAAAAATTATATTTTCTCTAGTAAAATTATTTTAGTAGCAATAATTTTTCTAATATGCTTTTCCTTTAGTACCTATTTACATACCTCATTAACCAAAAAAGAGTCAATCGAACACTCAACTACAATCTCAAATCAAATTTTTTCATCTATGTATCAAATTATGAGAAAGGGTTGGAGTAGAGAAGATTTAAAAATGTTTACTGACTCTTTAGAAAAGAACTTTGAGGGAACAAACTATGAAATCAATATTTATAGAGCAGATATAGTAAAAGAACTTTTTGGAGATATCAAAGAGAAACAAAAAGATACTACTTTAGTTGATGTTTTAAAAGGAGATATCAAAGAGTATAAATCTTTTGAAGATAATGTTACTAGAAATATCATTCCTCTTCAAGCTTCAAATGAGTGTCTTATGTGTCATGCTAATGCTAAAGTAGGAGATGTTTTAGGAGCAGTTGAAGTAAAACAAGATTTAAATACAATTTTTGATGAATCTAAATTTCAATTTATTATCTTCTTCTTAATTATTACTCCTATATTTTTTATCTCTGCTTTTATTTCTTCTAGATATACAAGTAAAAAAATCACTAAAAACCTTGATTTATTTAAAGAAAAAGTAGAAAGAATCAACTCAGTAGATGATTTCAAACAGTTTGACTCAAAAAATATTGACCTATATTTTAAAGAGTTTAATGAAATCATTCAAAATGTAGATACTATGGCGGAGAAACTTAAAAATGTAGCTGTAGACAAAGAGTTATTAGAGTTTGAAATTAAACTTCTTGATAAGTTTATTATTACTTCAGATGTTGTAAAAGACTGGAGAGAGTATATTTGTGACCTTCTTTTAGAAATTAATAAGATTATGGAAACATATACTTTAATGACTATGTTCAGAGTAGATGATGACCAGTTTGAAGTAGATATCTTCTGGCTAGGAGTTCCTAGAGAAGAAGTAAAAGTTGTTTTTGAGGATTATATAAATAATGTAATCAAAACTTCAGAATACTTTGAAGGAATGACTGACTTTAAAATCAAACACATTATTGCAAATAGAGATAAAAAACTTGACAACCTAAGAAGAGAAGATATTGAATATAGATCTAAATCATTATTCTTAGATACTCCAAAAATTGGGGGAATTGTAGGTATTGGTTTACAATCAGTTTTATCAACAGACCCAATTAGATATATTGTTGTTGACTCTATTTTAACAACTATGGCTAACTTAGTTGGTTCAGTTAAAGCTATTAATAAATATACACAAGACTTAGAATACTATGCAGCAAGAGACCCATTAACAGACCTTTTCAACCAAAGAGTATTTAATGATATGATGATTTATGAAATCAAAAGAGCAAAAAAACATGACTACTCTTTTGCTTTAATGATTATTGATTGTGATAACTTTAAACCTATAAATGATAACTTTGGACATGCATTTGGAGATAAATTCCTTCAAACAATTGCTGATATCTTAGAAGAAGAAAAAAGAGATGAAGATATTGTTGCAAGATATGGTGGAGATGAATTTACTATTATCCTACCAGAGTGTGATGCAAACGGTGCACACACAGTTGCCCAAAGAATTTCTCAAAGAATTGAAAATGAAAAACTTCTTGCTCCAGATGATACATATGTAGGAATTACAATTTCTATTGGTATTTCAGTATATCCAGAGCACACAACGTCTCAAAAAGAGATGTTTATTATTGCTGACCATATGATGTATGAAGCAAAAGATGAAGGTAAAAACTCAATCAAACTTCCTACAAAACAAAATGTATCTGAGATTTTAAAAATAAACCAAGAGAAATCAGCACTACTTA
This sequence comes from Arcobacter sp. F155, assembly GCF_004116455.1. Classification (NCBI taxonomy): domain Bacteria; kingdom Pseudomonadati; phylum Campylobacterota; class Epsilonproteobacteria; order Campylobacterales; family Arcobacteraceae; genus Arcobacter; species Arcobacter sp. F155. The sequence continues at coordinate 248,277 of NZ_PDJU01000001.1, read as the reverse complement.
TTTCTGCTATTGAAAACAATGAAATCTATCCATATTTCCAACCTATTAAACCAGGACTAAGTAATGATAACAACCTTGTTATTCATGAACTTCTTATGAGAATTAAACATGATGAAAAAGTATTCTCTGCCTTTGAATTTATTGAGATTGCTGAAGCTAGAGGGTTAATCAATAAAATGGATTTAATGGTTATAGAAAAAGCCTTTGAAAAAATACAAACAACTAATTATGAAGGTGTTTTATTTATCAATCTTTCACCTAAATCTTTAATAGTAAATGACTTTATAAATCAAATTAATAGTTTAGTAAACAAATATAGTATTGACAAAGAAAAAATCGTATTTGAAATTACAGAGAGAGAAACAGTTAAAAACTTCTCATTACTTGAAAAATTTGTACATAACCTAAAACTAGAAGGTTTCAAGTTTGCTATTGATGATTTTGGTTCTGGGTTCTCATCATTCCACTATATTAAAAAATTCCCTATTGATTATTTAAAAATTGATGGTGATTTTATTATCAATATTAATAAAGATGAAAAAGATAAAGCCTTTGTTAACTCTATTGTTACCCTAGCAAAAGAGTTAAATGTACAAACAATTGCAGAGTTTGTAGAAAGTCAAGAGATAGTTGAAACTTTAGATGAACTAGATATAGATTACTGCCAAGGTTATCATATTGGAAAACCTTCTGAAGAGTTCATTTCACTTAGATAAAACAATTTGAAGCACTATAAAAGTGCTTCACCTAACATACCCACTAAAAAGCCTAAATTAACTCCAAAAGCTATAAATCTACTATTTTTTAACTTCATTGATGGAGCTATATCTTCAAAGATTAAATATAAGATTCCACCTGCTGCAAATAACATCAAAGAAGAAGTAAGTTCTGTATTGTCCTTTAAAAGATAAAAACCAACTAAGGAGAATACTACACCAGTAAAACTTAGTACAAATAACATAGTTAAAGCTTTAGGCTTTGAAAAAGCAGAAGACCTTAACTCTATGTAAGAAGTAAAAGCTTCAGGTAGATTTTGACAAGCAATAAATATAGCTAATAAGATACCCGTATTATAATCATAAATAAACACTGCTCCTAAGGCAATTGATTCAGGAATAAAATCTAAAAGCATAGAAAGAAACTGAGGAATTGAAGTTTTATTTTTATGAATATAATCATCTAAAAAATAAAAAACAATAGCTCCAAGTAAAAAGATTAAAATACTAAAACCTATACTTAAACTATGCATTCCTTTAGGAACTAATACAAAAGCAACGGCAGCAAGCATAATTCCTGTTGCAAAAGCTGTGGCAAAATGAACTATTTCAATTTTTATTTTTCTATTTAAAACAGTTTTTTCAAAGAAGTAAGAAAGAATTCCACCAATAAAAACAGTAGAACCTGCAAGAAAAGCGAATATTATTATTTCATAAGGCATAAAAAAAGACTCCATAAATATAATATTTCATTATATCATAGAGTCTATTTTTAATTTATTTAGATTAGTGTTTTTGTTTTTTTTGAATTGATTTGATATTTATTAACATTGCAATTGATACAAATAAGGCAATTACAAAGAATCCTGCAAATACATATAGTGTTTGAGAATAACTTCCAGTCATATCTTTTACAATAGAGATAATAAGTGGTCCAACTAAACCTGCTGCTGCCCATGCAGTTAAAATATACCCATGAATAGCTCCAAGCTCTTTTGTTCCAAAAATATCACCAATATAAGCTGGAATAGAAGCAAAACCACCACCATAACAAGTCATGATAAAGTATAAAACAACTTGGAAAATCATAATCTCAGTAATTGATGGTAATACATAAAAGGCAATAGCTTGTGTTAAAAAGAAAATAATATAAACAACTGGTCTTGTTAAATAATCACTTAATGAAGCCCAGAATATTCTTCCTGCACCATTAAAAATTCCCATTAAACCAACTGCTGCCGCAGCTGCTATTGCTGAGATTCCTATAACTTCTTGTAAAAGTGGTGAAGCAACACCAATAATTGCAATACCACAAGTAACATTGATAAATAACATTACCCAAAGACCATAAAATCTAGGTGTTTTAACTGCTTCATTTAAACCTAAAGTTTGTAAGTCTTTTTTTAATTTCTTTTTACCCTCTTTTAGTTTCTTTTTAAACTTCTTAGGTAAATAGTCTTCTTCTGGTTTTTCTAAATATAATGCTGAAGAAAACATAACAACAAAGTATGTAGCACCTAAAATAAAGAATGTTGAAGCAATTCCAACTTTCTCAATTAAGATTTCAATAGTTGGTCCCCAAACTGCTGAAGCGAAACCAAATCCCATAATTGCAAGTCCAGTTGCCATTCCTCTTTTATCAGGGAACCATTTTACTAAAGTTGAAACAGGAGCAATATACCCTATACCTAAACCACATCCACCTAATACTCCATAAAAGAAGTATAATAAAGCTTTTGATTCCATCAAGATTGCTAAACCAGACCCAGCTGTTCCTAAAGCAAATAAAGATGCAGAAATAATTGCAGAAACTCTAGGTCCATTTTTCTCAACAAATTTTCCCATAAGTGCTGCACTTAATCCTAAGAAGAAAATAGCAATACTAAATGCTATTGTTACATCTGTCAAAGTCCAGTTCATTTGTGTTTGAATTGGGTTTACATATACACTCCAAGCATATACAGACCCAATACAAATATGAACACCCACTGCCGCTAAAGCCATTAACCAACGATTTTTTTCAACCATGCGATTTCCCTGTTCTTAAAGTAGGCAGATTTTATCTAAAAAAATATTAAGCTTTTTCAAAAACCAAATTTTTTAAACTTCTTTCTTCATTATCTGTAGGAAATGTACTCAAATTATCAATTTTTCTTATAAATCTAAAACTTGAAGCTTCTTCTTTAAACAACTCTTTTATAAAGTTTGAGTCTAGTTCTGGAGCATTTAAACATGATAAAACAACACATTCTTTAGATGCTAATTCATCAAGTTTTCTTATTATTTTTCTATAATCTTTTGTTGCTGCAAAACTTCCTTTTTGAAAAGAAGGTGGGTCTATAATTATAATATCATAGGGTGCAAATTTCCTTATTTTACTCCATGATTTTAAAATATTAAAAGGTAAAAATTTTACCTTTTTTAAGTCCAAAGCATTTATTGAATGATTTTCACGTCCAGTATTTAAAGCATTTTTAGCCATATCTACATTTACTACTTGCTTTGCTCCTGCATTTATAGAAGCTACAGAAAAAGCACAGGTATATGAAAATAGATTTAAGACATTTTTACCTTTACAAACTGAAGAGATAAACTCTCGTCCTTTTTTCATATCTGCAAAGTACCCAATATTTTTATTTAAAAAGTTTAGTTGATATTTTAAACCATGTTCAATAGCTTGTGTCTGCTTTGGTAAAACACCTTTTAATACTTCATTTTCTCCACCATTTAAATATCTTCTTTGGAGGATTAAACACTCAAAATCATACTCTTCATAAATTGACTCTAAAAGTTTTAAAAGCTCTTCTTCTACTTCTTTTTCTATCTCTTCAAAAAAGACAGTAAATAGTATATTATCTATGCTATCAATTGTTAAAAAAGAAAATTTTTCATAGAAGTTTCCCCTACCATGAAAAACTCTTTTAAACTCTTTTGTTTTATTTTTTAAATTCTCTTTTAGAGTATTTTCTAAATCATTTATATTCATATTTTTTTATCTCTATTACTTCATATTCATATGTTTCATTATTTATTGTAAACTCAAACTCTTCATTTAACTCTTTTGCTAAAAGTGCTCTACCAAGGGGAGATTTATTTGAAATTAGATTTTTATTTGGATTAGTTTCATATGTTCCAACTATACAAAAAGTTTTTTCTTCTTCTGTTTCTAAATTTAGAAGCTTTACACAAGAGCCAAAGTTTACTTTTTCATGGGGAATTTTATTTATATCAATTACATCACTATTTTTAATAATTCTATCTAAAAACCTAAGTCTTTTATCAATATTCCTAATCATCTCTTTTGCAGAAATATACTCAGCATTTTCACTTCTATCACCAAATTGAGCTGCTATTTCTTTCTCTTTTACCCAATGAGGTTTTTCTACTTTTAAAAGCTTATTAAATTCACTTACAAACTTTTGGTAGCCTTGTTCTGTTATTAATTCTTTCATTTTGAAATTGTATCTAAAGTTATATTTCTAAGCTCTTTTCTTGCTTTTTTATCTACTTTTGAAAAAACTAAATCAATTTCATCTTTTAGTGAGCTTTTTTTATGTCCTTTTACTTTTATAAACTCTAAATCATATTTTTCATTTAGATAAAAAAACTCTTCATATAATAGATGATTTTTGATTTTTTTATTTGTTGAAGTAAAATAGTTATTCTTTTTTAATTTTTTTTCTCTATTTAAAAGAGAAAAGATATTTTGACAATCAGTATAAATAAGAAGTTTATCTTTACTATCAATAGTTTTCAAAGCCCAAAGTAAACACTCTAGTTCTAATTTTGTTGAAGATGTATCCTCAAACTTTTTTATCTTGATTTTATTTTCATCAAAATTTTCTATCTCATCACAAAGATAAAATGCACCAATACCCACTTTACTCTTTGGATTAACACTTCCATCTACAAAAACTTTTTTTATTTTTTCCATGGGAAATTATAGCTACTTTTTCTATATTGTAGATTTTATAAAAAAATAAGCCAAGTTATATAAAATACAAAAAACAAAAAGGCCTTTTATGAAATTTGAAGAATTAATACATGGAAAACTTATAAAAAGATACAAAAGATTTTTGGCTGACATTACTCTTGATAACGGAGAAGAGATAACAGCCCACGTGCCAAATAGTGGAGCTATGACTTCATGTATTGAAGACAACTGTGATGTTTGGGTTACTTTTCATGATAATCCAAAAAGAAAACTAAAATATACCTTAGAACTAACAAAAATGGGTGAAAACCTTATTTGTACAAATACAGGTGTTGCAAATAAAATTGCCATTGAAGCTATTGAGAATGGAACAATAAAAGAACTGCAAGGTTATGATAATTTAAAACCTGAACAAAAGTATGGAAATCAAAATAGTAGAATCGATATTTTGCTTTGGAATAATGATAGCGATAAAAAATGCTTTGTTGAAATCAAAAGTGTAAGTCTAAATCTAGGTGAGACGCTTGCTTTTCCTGATGCAAAAACAACTAGAGGTCAAAAACATTTAGAAGAATTAAGAGATATGGTAAAAGAAGGTCATAGAGCTGTAATGCTTTATGTTATTCAAAGAACAGACAACTTACCTTTTAGAATAGCCCATGAAATAGATAAAAAATATAATGAGAATTTTGAAGAAGTAACTTCAAATGGAGTTGAAGTACTAGTTTATCAATCAGATATAAACCTTGAAGAAATAAATATCAAGGGTATAAATAAAGGAATTAAAAACTAAAGACATAAAGGCTTAACGCCTTTATGAAAGTTCAGCCCCACAACTTTGGCACTCTTTTCTAAACCATCCTCTACCTGGAAACTTTTTACACTTTGGACATTTCCATAAGAATATTGTAAAGCCCATATATATTACAAAACCAGCAATCCCTGCACGGAACCAAAAATCTTGACCTTGTCCAAATACTTGGTCAACACCTTTTATAATCATTACTATACTTGGAGTTAATAGTATAAAAAAAATCGCAGCTGCTATTTTTGCATTTCTAATAACTTGCGCAAACTCTTTTTTTACTTGTTCCTTATTCATAAAAATCCTCTTTTAAATTAATTAAAATATTATATCTAGAAAACGTAGCATTAAAAAATCATCAATCTTGACTATTTTAATTATTATAAGTAAAATTTATTTAAGTTTAATAAGTTAGAATTATAAAAAAAGATAAAAGGAACTTATAATGAACAAGTTTGATAAGTTTAGAAATTTTTGTAGAAAGTTTAGAATTCTAATTGGTATAGTACTAATTGCAGTTGGATATTTTACAGGTATTGCATGGTTTTACTTAGGAATTATTCCTTTAGTAGCAGGACTTGTTGATTTTTGTCCACTTTGTATTATCTCAAAAAAATGTACACCTAAAAATCTACAAAGCCATTAAAAAAGTAGACTCAGGTCTACTTTTTATTTTATCTTCTAATTTTTCTTAATATTTTTCATTTATTTAAAAAACTAATGTATAATACGCTTTTAAAATAATTTAATGGAAATATATAAATGAACATGCTTAAAAATCTATTTACTGATTTAGAAAATCTACTTAGTTTATTAAATAACTTCGACTATAGTAGGCTTATATTATTAACAATTACAATGTTAATAGTTTATATTATTAATATCATTGCTTTAAATCGATATCATAAAAGTAAAATCAATAAAACACAAATAGAATTAAAAAGAATAAATCTTGAAGCAAACCTAAATATAAAAAGACAAAACCTTTCAAAGCTCTATATTGCAATATTTTTGTTTATTTCATTTTTAATTATTTCAAATAATAATCTTGCAGTTGTAATTCCTGTTTTATCAGCACTAATATTAATACTTCTATTTTCAATAAAAGAACAGCTAAATAATATCTTTTTAGGTTTAGCCTATAAGTCTTCTATTTTAACAACTATTTATGAAGGAATGGAGTTTTACTTTAAAGAAAAACCAAATGAGGTTTGTAAAATATCAAAGGTAAATCTATTTAAAACAATTTATAAAAATGAAATGACAGGACAGCTTTTATCACTAGAGAATAAAGTATTAAATGAAAAAGAGATTATTCATAAAGCAATCCCTGATTTAGACTATGTTGAGTTTAAATATAAAGTAAATAATAATTATGATGTGGAAAAATATATAGAAAAAACAAAGCAAGAGCTTGTTGAGTATATAAATACTATAGAAGATGTAGATTTTAAGACACTTAGAGAAACTGTATTATCTTTAAAATCAAAGTATAATACAACACCTTTTTTAAAACCTTCATATACTATTGATGTTATTTTTAATACACATGAAGAGTTAATTATAAAAATAAACCTAACTACTTATCAATATAATTATGAAAACTATTTAGAGGATTTACTTAAATTTAGACCTAGATAGTTACTAAAAAATTATATATTAATTGCACTAATAAACTTTTTGTTACTAAAAAGTTGCTATTCTTCCATTAAAAAATTAGGATATTAATGAAAGAATTCAATTTTAATCAAGAGTTAAAAAACTATGCATATATTTTTATTGCATCTATTATTCTAGCTATTGGAATAGTAGGCTTCTTCTCTCCAAATAAGATAATTACAGGTGGAACAGCAGGTCTTGCCCTACTTTTACACTATATAACACCACTTACAATAGGTACACTTATAGCTGCTGTTAACCTTCCTTTAGTACTTATAGGTTGGAAATACCTTGGTAAAATGTTTGCTATTAGAACTATCATCACTATTTTAATAATCTCCCTTGCAATTGACTTTTTTGATAAAGTTATTATGTTAAAACCTTTTGTTTTAGAGATGCCTCTTGCTTCTATTTTTGGTGGTATCTTTATTGGAGTTGGACTTGCACTTGTTATAAAAGGAAACTCTAGTGCAGGTGGTTCTACTATTATTGCTAGAATAGTTGCTTCAAAAAGTGAAATCAAGCCAGGAACAGTAATACTTGTAATTGATTCACTTATTATTCTTTCTTCTTTATTTATCTTTGATGATGTAGCAAGAGTTTTATACAGTATTGTAAGTATCTATGTAACAACGAGAATAATAGACACCATCTTAACAGGAAGGTTAAACAAAAAAGTTGTTTATCTAGTAAGTAAAAAAACAGATGAATTAAAAAAACAAATCACTGAACAACTGGGACCTGAAGGGACTATTATAAAAGGTGATGGACTTTTTGAAGGACAAGATAAAAGAATGATTCTTTTAATTGTAGAGGTAAACAAACTTCAAGTTTTAAGACAAATGCTTAAAGAAACAGACCCAGAAGAAGGATTTTTAATCATTACAGAAGCTACTGAGATGTTAGGACGAGGACACTAACACTCTTTAGCAAACAACTTTATAACTTTCAACTAACCTTGAAATATCTTTTCCTAAAGAGTTAAGTTTTTCTATAGAAAGCCTTTCTTTAGTTCCAGAAATACCAACCGCACCTATTAATATATTTTCATGGTTAAATAAAGGAACTGCTACGCAAGACATATTGTCTTGATATTCACTATTATCAATTGAGTAGCCATTCTCTTTTACTTCTTCAATTGCCTGTTCTAAAAAGCTCATATCAGTAATTGTATTGTGAGTATATTGATTTAGTTTTATAAGTTCTAAATCATAGTTTCCAAAGGCTAAGATTGATTTACCTAAAGCATTTGTATGTAAAGGAGCTTGAAGACCTATACTGTTTCTTGTTTTTATTTTCCTATTAGATTTATCAATTTGATTTACATATAAAACTTTATAATCATCAAAAACCCCAAAATAAGCGCACTCTTTTGTGAGCTCATAAACATTTTCTAAAATAGGTTTTGTTTTCTCTACTAAGATTTGTATCTTTGTTTTTTGAGTAGTTTTATTCTCTAAAGACTTTGGAATAATCTCATTTGAGTTATCTAAATAAGTAATATAATTTTCATCTTTTAAGGTTTGTAAAATCCTAGACATAGTACTTTTATTTATATCTAATCTATCACAAAGAGTTGAAGCTAAAATAGGTTTTCCATAGTTTACTATCTCTTTATAAACTTGTAAACCTTTTGTTAAAGATTGTAGCTGTGTTGACATTTGAGTCCTTATGCAAAACTAATTTAATAGTTTTGCACAAGTTTTATAAAAGTTCATTAAATTTTGCAAGCCAAGCTGGATGTGCAGGCCAAGCAGCAGCAGTAACTAGATTTCCATCTACATGTGCAGCTTCAAAACCAATATCAATCCACGTACCACCTTTCATATTTAAATCAGGTGCACAAGCTGGATAACAAGAACAAGTTTTGTCTTTAACTACATCAGCAGCAACTAAAACTTGAATACCATGGCAAATTGAAGCTATTGGTTTATTTTTATTGTTAAAATCTTTTACAATCTCTAATACTCTTTGATTAAGTCTAATATACTCAGGAGCTCTACCACCTGGAACTACAAGTGCATCATAACTTGTCTCATCAATTTCATCAAATGTTGCATTTAATGTAAAATTATGTCCTGGCTTTTCTGTATATGTTTGATCACCTTCAAAATCATGAATAGCAGTTTTAATCTGCTCTCCTGCTTTTTTATCTGGACAAACTACATCAACAGTATGACCTAACATTAATAGTGCTTGGAAAGGAACCATTAATTCATAATCTTCTACAAAATCACCTGCTAATACTAAAATTCTTTTTGACATCATCTACTCCTTGATTAAGTTTAGAAAATATTAATACAACTAGAGTTAATAATATATATGTAAAATATATTAATCTCAAGTAGTTTCACTATATGAAACTACTTAGTCAAAATATAAAATTTACCACTGTCAGTTGAAAGAAGAAGTTCTCCTTTAGGAGACTCTATAACATTTCTTATTCTTTGATGATACTCGCTTAAAACTCTTTTTTCTTCTACAAACTCATTGTTTTCATTCATAGTTATAATATTTAGATGAGTAAGTTTTAGTGCTCCAGATAAAAGTTTTCCTTCTAGGCTTTTAAACAGTCTTCCAGAATAAACTATTAAAGAACTAGGTGCAATAGAAGGTATAAAATACTTTTTTGCTTGTTCCATACCTGCTTTATGAGTTCCTTCTCCTACAGAAATAGGAGCCCAATACTCTTTTCCAAAAGAGATAACAGGCCAACCATAGTTTTTACCCTTTTCTATTAAATTAATCTCATCTCCACCTCTAGGACCATGTTCTATTGCCCATAATCTTTTAGTTTTCTTATCATAAAAAATTCCTTGAATATTTCTATGTCCATATGAGTAAATTTCATCTAAGGCATTTGGATTTTCTATAAAAGGATTATCTTTAGGAATAGTACCATCAAGGTTTAGTCTTATAACTGTTCCTGCATGGGTTGTTAAGTCTTGTCCATTTGGTCTAACACCTCTATCTCCAACAGTAAAATATAAGTGTCCTTCTTCATCAAAGGTTATTCTACTTCCAAAGTGCCTTGAAGTATTACTTGCAGATTTGGTTATAAGTAAATCTTTCCAGTCTTGAAGTTCATTATTTATAAGTTTTGCTTTTGCTAAAGTTGTTACACCTTTTTTCTTCACTTCTTTTACATATGTAAAATAAAGTGTTCTATCTTTCTCAAAATTTGGGCTCTTTTGAACATCCAATAAACCACCCTGTCCTCTATGATAAACAGTTGGTGTATTTAATAAATATTTGATGTCTTTTTTCTCTAGGTTTAATATTCCTATCTCACCATTTGTTTGAGTAAATAAAACCTCTTTTTCATTTAGATAAGTCATACCCCATACTTTACCAAGGTTAGAAACAACTGTTTCTAATTTATATTCAAAATTATTAGTATTTGAAAACAAAATACCTGGTAATAAAAAAACCATTAAAACAAAAATTCTTATCATAGTAAACTCCTGTTTAATTAATAATACTTTATATTATAACTTAAAATCTTTATCTTTGATATCTTCTAAGGTAGTATTTTCATACATTTTTCTAATTAAAGCTCTAGGCTCAACCCATTTATCATGTAATGCACACTTGTTATTACAATCACAATGACCTATCCCTAAGATACAAGTATTGTCTTCTTCTAAGTCCTTAAATGTTTCCAAAATATCTTTAATACTAGTTTTAGAAGGATCTGCTATTAGTTCATATCCCCCTTCTCTACCTTTTATTGAGTTAACAAACTTTGCATTTACTAGTTCAATCATTATTTTTGTTAAAAATTTATAAGGAATACCTAATATCTCTGATAACTCTTTTGCACTATATAGTTTTTCATTTCCATTATCAGCGATATAACATAATATTCTTATTGCATATTTTGTTGTGTTGTGTAGTTGCATTTATTCCCTTTACTTTTCTCATTTTACATAATTTTCTATTAAACCATAAAAAACATTTTAAATTCTACTTTAAGGTAGAATTTAAATATTCAATGATAATATTCCAAAATACTACCTCAAGGTAGAATTTAAAAAGGAGTTAGAATGACTGAAAAAATTACGAAAAACATGGCTCGTAATATTTACTTTGGTGGAAGTTTGTTTTTTATATTACTCTTTGTAGGACTTACAGTTGATACAGTAAAGAAATTTCCTGAACTTACAAATGAAGATAAACTTACACAATCAGTAGCTGATGGGAAGCATGTATGGGAAAAATACAACTGTGTTGGTTGCCATACAATTATGGGAGAAGGTGCTTATTATGCTCCTGAACTTGCAAATGTATTTGATAGAAGAGGATTAAAAGATGAAAAAACTTTTAAAACATACCTTAGCTCATGGATGGCTTCACAACCTTTAGATATAAAAAATAGAAGAAAAATGCCTCAATTTAACCTTACAGATAAAGAAGTTGAAGATTTAGCAAATTTTCTAATTTGGACATCAAGGATTGATGATAATGAATGGCCACCTAACATTGAAGGATAATACAGATGAAATATAGTTCACAAATGGTTGCAAAGCCATATTTTATTTTTGCACTACTTCTATTAGCAGGAGAGATGCTTTTTGGTTTAGTTTTAGGATTACAGTATATAAATGGAGATTTCTTATTTCCTCTAATTCCTTTTAATGTTGCAAGAATGGTACATACAAACCTACTAATTGTATTGATTCTTTTTGCTTTTATGGGAGCTGCATACTATTTAGTACCAGAAGAATCAGAAAGAGAATTATGGAGTCCAAAACTTGCAATAATTACCTTTTGGGTATTTGCAGTTGCAGGTGTAATTACAATACTTGGATATTTACTAGTTCCATATGCAACATTAACAGAGATTACATATAATCATCTATTTCCTACCATGGGAAGAGAGTTCTTAGAACAACCTACAATTATAAAAATAGGAATAGTAATTGTTGCTATTTCTTTTGTTTTTAATATTGCAATGACAGTACTAAAAGGTAGAAAAACAGTTATTACAGTAGTTTTATTAACAGGTCTTTTAGGTCTAGCAGGTTTATTCTTATTTGCATTTTATCTTCCTGCAAATCTTGCTGAAGATAAGTTCTTCTGGTGGTTTGTTGTTCACTTATGGGTTGAAGGTGTTTGGGAATTAATCCTTGGTGCTATTTTATCTTTTGTTCTAATTAAAGTAACAGGGGTAGATAGAGAGCATATTGACAAATGGCTATATCTAATTATTGCAATGACTTTAGTATCAGGGATTATAGGTACAGGACATCACTTCTTCTACATTGGTACTCCTGATTATTGGTTATGGTTGGGTTCTATTGCTTCAGCTGTTGAACCATTACCATTTTTCTTAATGGTTCTATACGCCTTTGCAATGGAAAGACAAAGAAGAGTTTTCCATGAAAACAAAATAGCTCTTACATGGGCAAAAGGAACTGCTGTAATTGCCTTCTTAGGTGCTGGAGTTTGGGGATTTATTCATACATTAGCTCCTGTAAACTACTACACACATGGTACTCAATTAACAGCAGCTCACGGTCACTTAGCATTTTTTGGTGCTTATATAATGATTGCATTTACAATAATCTCTTATTCAATGCCTATAATGAGAGGTAGGTTAAAAGGTAATTCTTTAAAAGCACAAAAAGTTGAAAGAGTATCTTTTTGGCTAATGGTTATAGGAATGTTAGGTTTAACTCTTGCTTTAACAGTTGCTGGAGTTTGGCAAATTGTTCTTCAAAGATGGCCCCAATCAGGAGAAGCTCTAAACTTTATGTCAACACAAGAGCATCTGATTCCTGTGTATAAAGTAAGAGTTTTATTTGGAGTTATGACTGTAATTGGGCTTTTAACTTACCTATATAGTTTCTTTATAAAAGAACCAAAAGAATCAATAGCCTAAAGAAGAAAAATGGAAGAGTATATCGGAAAAGTTTGGGATAAATATATTACTAAAAAAGCAAGAAAAAACTTTGAAGAACAAACGGTTTTCTTTGAAGACAATAAAAAAGCATTAAGAATTTTTTATCACCTTTTAGGAGGTGATAAAACAAAAGAACTTTATATAACTGATAAACGTTCCATTTTTAAAAAAAGAAGAAGTCTAAGCGAAAAGATTTCTGGAGTAGGAAAAGAGTTTTATCTTCCATGGCAAGATGAAGAGGCTCTTTACCTCCCTCCTTCTATTTCATACTTTAAAGATGAAAAATCAAATCAACTTCTATATTTTTGGCTTATTGCAATGATGAGTAATATAGATGTAAATAAAAAGAACATCATCTCTAGTAATATTAAAACAACAAAATATCTATTATCTAAATATGAAGGTTTTCAAGAGTTTTATTATAACTGTTCAAATGAAATCTTTGAACAATATGAAGAACTAGAATTTATAAAAGAGTTAGATAAAAATAGTGCTAAAAATATTTTAGAAATACAACCTTTTTACATGTGGATTTATCCATCTTTAAAAATGAAAAAAACTATTGAAAAATTTGAAGAAGATGAACCTTATAGAAATAAAGAACAAAAAGATAAAACAGAAACCTTACTTATGAAAAAAAAGGTTGAGAAAATTGATGATAAATCAAAAACTGATGGGCTTTTGGTATTTTTACCTGAAGGACTAATGAGTATTTTAGAAAGAGTAAATGTTGATAGAAGTGAAGATGATAGTTTTGATGAAAATGCCCTATTCAATGCACAGGATTTAGATGAAATAACAATTGGAAGAAAAAAAGCAAATCTAAACGCAAGAATAAAAATGGATTTAGATATTGAAAATGATGCAATTGAAGAGTATCCTATAAAATCAAACTTTTCATTAGATGAATGGGACTATAAAAAACAGAAATATTTAGAAAATTTTGTTAATATAAATCCAATATTTACAAAAAATATAAAAGCTATAAAACTTCCTATAAGACTGAACAAGATAACAAATCAGGTTCAACATGAACTAGATTTAATGCAACTAGATAAGATAAAAAGAAGTAATCTTGATTGTGGTGATGAAATAAATCTAAACACATGGATTGATTATAAAAGTTCAAAAGATAAAAGTGTAGATAAACAAAACTTTTTTGAAAGCTTTCAAAAAAATACAAGAGATATGAGTACCCTGATTCTTGCTGATACTTCGTTATCAACAGAAGCTGGTATTAGTTCCGAACTTAGAGTAATAGATATGATAAAAGATGGACTTATTGTATTTTCTGAAGCATTAGAAAGACTACAAGATAACTTTAGCATATATGCCTTTTCATCATTAAAAAACAAAGATGTAAAGTTTCATTTAATCAAAAACTTCCAAGAAAAGTATAACGATACTATAAGAGGAAGAATTGATTACATAAAACCAGGATACTACACAAGACTAGGTGCAGCAATAAGACAGTCAACTAAAATATTAGAAACTCAAAAAACAAAAAATAGATTACTTCTAATAATAAGTGATGGTAAACCAAATGATGTAGATAAATATGATGGAAGATATGGAATAGAAGATACTAAAAAAGCCATCAATGAAGTAAAAGCAAAAGGAATTGTACCATTTTGCATAACTATTGATTTAGAAGCAAAAAGCTACCTTACTTACCTTTTTGGAAAAAATGGTTTTACCGTAATTAGAAATGTAAAAAAACTTCCAAAAATTTTACCAGAAATATATATGAATTTAACAAAGGATTAAAATGTCTAAGGATATTTACTATTTAGAACAAAACAATGAAACGCAACTTTTTTTAGCTGCTGAAAAGATGAACTTACCAGTACTAATAAAAGGTCCAACGGGTTGTGGAAAAACAAGATTTATTGAAGCAATGGGAGAAAAACTAAATAGAGAAGTCTATACTGTTGTTTGCCACGATGATTTAACTTCTTCTGATTTATTAGGAAGACATCTAATATCTGAAAATGGTACATATTGGCAAGATGGACCTCTTACAAAAGCAGTTAGATATGGAGGAATTTGTTACCTTGATGAGATAATTGAAGCAAGAAAAGATACAACTGTTATCTTACACTCTCTTGCAGATTACAGAAGAGTACTTCCTTTAGATAGAACAGGTGAAACAATAGAAGCTCATCCTGATTTTATGTTAGTTGTCTCTTATAATCCTGGTTATCAAAATATCTTAAAAGGGATGAAACCAAGTACAAAACAAAGATTTATCTCTTTAAGTTTTGATTATCCTAAAAAAGAAGAAGAGAAGCAAATTATTATAAAAGAGAGTAGTATTGATGAGAAAATAGCTACAAAACTTGTAAATATTGCAAATGAAATAAGAGAGTTAACTGATACAGATATACAAGAAGCAGTATCCACAAGACTTTTAGTATATGCAGCTAAACTTATTAAAAAAGGCTTTGATGAATACCAGGCTTGTATTCATTGTATAGTTGAATCACTAAGTGATGATAAAGAAGTCATTGATGTTTTAGAACGATTAATATCTTTGCACTTTATAAAAAAGGATTAGACATAAGCTCTTTATGTTAAAATTCCATAAAACAAAGGAGTACTTATATGGCATCTGCAACAGCTAGACATATATTAGTTAGAAATAAAAAACTTGCACAAAAAATAAAAGAAGAACTAATAGAAGGTGATATTATATTTGAAAAAGCCGCAAAAAAGTACTCTAAATGTCCGACAGGTAAAAGAAAAGGTTTTTTAGGAAGTTTCTTTAAAGGTGATATGGTAAAAGAGTTTGATGAAGTAGTTTTCACTAAAAAAACTCCACTTAATAAAGTAGTGGGTCCTGTAAAAACAGAGTTTGGATATCACTTAATAGAAGTACTTGCTAGAAATTAAGAGAGAACCTTATGAGTTCTCTTTCTTAGCTCTAGCTTCTCTTAATTTATCTTTTTTACTTTTTCTTTTCCCTTTTACAGGAGCTTCACCCTTTTTCTTCTTTTGAGGTGTACCTTTTAATTCAAAACCTTCTATCTCTTCTTTTTCAAGATTGATATTTGAACGTTTCTCTATAAGTTTAAAATGCTCATAGTTTTCTAAAGTTAAAAAAGATATTGCATTTCCACTTTTACCAGCTCTTGCTGTTCTTCCTATTCTATGAACATAATCAGCAGGAGACCTAGGTAAATCATAGTTTACAACACAAGTAATATCATCAATATGCAAACCTCTTGCAGCAATATCAGAAGAGAAAAGTATATCTATCTCTTTGTTTTTAAAATCCTCTAAAGTATAGTTTCTCTCTTCTTGGTCTAAATGCCCATGGAAAGACTCTGCATTAAAGCCATATTTTCTAAATTTTGCTGCTAAATTATCTGCTGCTCTATTTGTAGCCATAAAAACTAATACTTTTTCAAACTTCTCTTTTTTAAGTAAATGCCTTAAAAGAGCTGAACAATTTTCACTATTTACTTTTATTGCTCTTTGATTTATAAGTTCAACAGTTTGACTCTCTTCTAGAAAAACTTCTTTTGCCTCTTTTGTAATCTTTGAAGCGATTTCTAATACTTTTTCAGGATAAGTTGCAGAGAAAAGTAAGTTTTGTCTTTTTGAAGGAATTTGCTCTAATAATAAATCTAACTCTTCTTGAAAACCAAAATCAAGCATCTTATCAGCTTCATCAAGAACTAAATACTCTACAAAAGATAAATTAATCTGCTTCTTAGAAATAATATCAAGTAATCTTCCAGGAGTAGCAACAACGATATCTCTTCCTTGTTGTACATCTAGAAGCTGTTGAGAAATATCATCTCCACCAATAAGAGTTACAACCTTGGGTCTTCTTTTAATATATTTACTTAAATCTTCAAAAGTCTTTGATACTTGAAGTGCTAGTTCTCTTGTAGGAGCAAGAACTAAAGTTCTTACTTTAGCTTTACCTTCATATGAATTATTTAAAAAGTTTTCTAAAATAGGAAGAACAAAACTTGCTGTTTTTCCACTTCCTGTCTGTGCTTTAGCCATAACATCAAGTTTTTCTAAAACTAAAGGTATTACTTTTTCTTGAATTTGAGTTGGTTCTTCTAAACCTATATTTTCAAGGGCTTTGTTTATTGGTTCTTTTAAACCAAAATCACTAAATGTCATCTATTATTTCCTTTTAAATTTTCATCCAGTTTTCTATATGAAAACTTAACTCCCTTGGAACTTCCAAAGAGATATTATGGCTTGTTCCAACTCTATAGTTAATTTTAAAATCATGTTCAACACCTTCTAAAGCTTTTACTGAAGTATGATTTAGCAATCTATCTTCTAAACTATAAAAAAGATATGTTGGTATATCAAGTTCATTTAATTTTTCAAATAACTCTTCTCTTTTTAGTGTAAGGGCTAGTTGAGGAGTAAAAGCTTCATTTCCAAGCTCGTTAAACATATCACATACTATACGAACCAACTCTTCATCATCTTTTACTTCTAAAAGATCAATTGCTTTTTTCTCATCTAAAGAAGTAAACTTACCTTCTCTAGCTTCTTCTAGTTTCTTCTCTCTTCGTGGAACATCTTTTTGCTCTGTTGAACTAGGAGTTGAGCTTAATAAAAATAGTCTTTTAATCTTTTTTGGATTTGAAACTGCATAATATGAAGCTATATAACCACCTAAAGAAAAACCTAATAAGTTGATTTTTTCATCTTCTATTTGTTCATCTAATATTTTATTAATTTCATCAAAATCTTCACTATAAGGTATTGGTAAATGTATTAATTCATATTTTTCATCTAAATAAGGTGTTAACTTACTCCATAGTCTCTCATCTGTCATAAGACCAGGAATTAAATATATCTTCTCTTTCATATAATATTGTCCTTCATAAATAAAAAGGATATATTAGCATAATAAGGTTTTTTAAATTTTAATTTTTAAATTAATTAGATAATAAAATTTAAAAAATTATTTAATTACGACTTTCATTTGACTTTCACTTACTATAATAAAGAAAAAAGGGAAGAATTATGAAAACAACAAAAACAAAACTATCACTTCTGACCAGTACTATACTGTTTTCATCAGTTATAGCAACACAAAATTTACATGCAGGTCCTCTTGCTGTAAATACTGCAAGTTCAGCAACACTGTATGAGTCAAATCAATTCTACAGACCATCTGCAAGTGGTACTACTCAAACTTCAACACTGTATAGTTACCTTGCTCAATCTATATATGTTACAACTGCAGGTACGTATGATTTTGCTACAATTGGAGGTACCGTTGGGGATCCTTACTTATTGTTATACTCATCATTTGACAAAGACAATCCTGGGGATAATTTCATTGTTGGTAATGATGATGGGGGAACAGGTTTACATGCATTACTAAATGATGTAGTATTAAGTGCAGATACAACTTATTATCTTGTTACGACTTCATTTAGTCCAGAAACAGGTACTGTTGAATTTTTAGTGACAGGTCCAGATGGGGTTATAATAACAACGTTAACAACTGATCTAGAAGCAGCTTCTTCAATTTTAAACTCTACTATTTTAGGAGGAGGAAAACAACCTGCTCAAGATGCTGCACGTGTTTTAGATAGTTCTAGTGGTTATACTAGAATGCAAAATGTCATTACTGCAATTAATAATCTTTCATCTGATAGTGCAGTTGCAAAAGCTGTTGATAGTACTACTCCTCAAACTACAACATCAAGTTTTACTGCTTCTAATCAAATCTCTAACAATGTTTCAAATATCGTTTCTCAAAGACAAAATGTAAACCTAAATGCTGGTGGTCTAAACTCTGGGGATGAGATGTTATCTGAAAAGAACATTTGGGTTAAACCTTATGGTTCTAAAGGTTCTCAAGATGATAAAGATGGTGTAAATGGTTTTGATATTGATACTTATGGTATTGGATTTGGTTTTGATGGGGAATATGCTGAAAACAAACAAATTGGATTTGGTTTCTTCTATACTAACGCTGATGTCGAAGTAAACAATGTTTCTCAAACTTCTGATATTGATGTTTATAGTTTAATTGTTTATGGAAACACACCTATTTTTGATAATAAAACAAATCTTCTTTATCAAGTAGGATACTCTTGGCAAGATACAACAAGTAATAGAGGTATCGAGTTTATGGGTACTAATGCAAAAGCTGATTATACTTCAAAAGTAGCATCTGTAGATTTAAGACTATTAAGAGATTATAGAGTAAATGAAAAACTTCTATTACAACCTTTAGTATCAACTACATATAGACATTTTGAATCTCCAAATTATAGTGAAAGTGGAGCTGATGCTTTAAATTTAGAGGTTGATAAATTTACTTCAAATGAGCTTATCTTAGGTGTAGGAGCTCTTGGATTTTATAAACTAAATGAAAACTCAAATCTATTTGGAAATATAAATATTGGTTATGACTTAAAAGATGATAATAATATTGTATCTTCTTCTTATCAAGGTGCTTCTGGTTTATCTTTTGAAACAGAAGGTATTGATAATGGTAGATTTAGTTATGACCTTGGTATTGGATATGAAAATAATATTAATGATTTAACGAATATTAACTTCTCTTACAACTTTCAAGGAGAAGGTAGTGATTACACAAACCATGTAATCTCTGCTAAATATACTTATAAATTTTAACCTAAAAAGCTAAGCTATCAAGCTTAGCTTTTAATATCAATCCTAATTAAAATAGGTTTAATAAAACTTTGTCTTTAATTCCTATTTTGATAGAATTCCAAATAAAAATTAGGACAAAAAATTGAATAACCCAAAAATACTATTTCCACTAGCCTTAATAGGAATCCTTAGCACATACTTTTTTGTATTTGGACAAGAAAAAACATTAGAAATAATAAAAGGTGAATATCTTTTTATCTTAGGATTAATCCCATTATCACTTGCTTTCATATTTTTCAAAATTAAATTAAAAGATTATGAGTTAATAGACTTTAATAAAAACTCAAACTTATCTTTTAAATCTATTGTTATGTTTTTCCTTATCTTTCAAGTAGTTGACTACTTTAGTGAAGGAAGTTTTGAAGGTATGATTTCATTATGGTTTTTATATTGGGTTATGGGTGTAATTGCTCTACTTTTAATGGAAAATATAAACTTCTATAAAAACTATAAAATGATTTTTAAAAAAGTTTAGTAATAGTTAGAAAAAGCACTATTGATAAAACTAACACAATAAAAAGAATCAAATACTCAAAATATTTTAACTTAGTAGAAAATAGCTCATCCATGAAAACACGAATATAATGATGGGCTATGGCAAGTAAAGAGATAAAAAAGAACTTTGTATATATCCAATATCCACTTTGCAATAAAGCACTATTCTGTATAATTAATACAATCCCAAAAATCACGGCAAAAACAAAAGACAAAGAGGAAACATATCTATAAATAAAAATCTCTTTTTGCTTTAGCTTTTTTATTATTTGCAACTCTTTTATCTCAAGTAAATTTTTATGAAAAAAAAGAGTTTTTAGTAGATAAATACTACTTGAAAACCAAATAATAATACTGATTAAATGAAATGCCTTTATAAACTCATAATAGTGCATTTTAAATCCTTTTTGTTTAATTTTTTTATTGTACAATCAAAACTAAATATAGTTTATATCTTTTCACGAACAAAGGCACTTTTTGAATGCAAACTTTCCTTTAATACTTTTTAACCTAATCTCTAATCTTTTAGAATCAAAATACATTTTTGATAAAGAAAAATATTTAAAAGAAAATAATATTAATAAAATAGATATCAAAGAAGTTAATGATTTATTAAATTTTTGTATTCAAGAATATAAAAGCTATGAAATCTTGATAGAACTATCAAAACAGGCAAAACCAAAAGATTTAGGAATTTTAGGATACTTAGTATTAAATTCATCCTCTATAGCTCATAGTTTAAAACTTCTTAGCACGTACTATTGTCTAATAGGAAATAGTATTAAACCTACACTTTTAGAAACTAATGAATACTATAAGTTAAGTATTTATACAAACTCAAAAGAAGAAGGTCTTTTAAATATTGAACACAACAAAATATTTATTCATCTATTTGCTTTTTTACACTTACTTAATAAATTAAGTTCTAAAGAGATAGTTCCCAAATATATAAATCTAATGCAAGATAAGCTATTTGATACAAAGTATATCTCAAATATAAAAGTCAACTTTTCACAAGATGAAAATGCAATATATTTTGATAAAGATATTGAAAATATCAATCTAATTTCAGCAAATAAAAATGAATTTGAATACTACAAAAATGAGCTAGAACAGCTACTAAATTTAAATCTAAACAAAGAAAGCTATAAAACAAAAATATCTGCTCTTGTTTTCTCTTCTATCATGGAACTTGATATATCTTTAGAGACTATTTCTAAAAAACTTGATTTACACCCAAGAGTTTTACAAAAGAGATTAAAAAAAGAAAAAATAAGTTACTCTCATATAGTTGAAGATATTAGAAAGAAACTTTGCTTGTATTACTTAAAAAAGGGACTTGATACAACTACTATCTCTATTTACTTATGCTATAAAGAAACAAACTCTTTTTTTAGAAGTTTTAAAAAATGGTTTAATCAAACACCTAAGCAATACAAAAAAGAGCTTGAAAAAAGTTCAAATGACTGTATAAAATATTAAGTACTAAACTAGAAAATAATTTTTACTTATTGCCACTTTGCTTCGTAAGGAACTCTTGTTCCATCAGCTGTAGTATGTTCTTCTAAAGAGTTTTCTTTTGATTGAACTACTAAATAAATCATAATATCATCAGAAGAGTTTTTTATACCTCTTACACCTTTAGGCGCAACTCTAATTGTACTCCCCTCTTTTATTTCAAAACAGTCATCATCTACTTGAAAAAAGCCATGTCCTTTTAAAATAATATATGTCTCTTCATTTTTATTATGAATATGAAAATACGGCTGAGCTGTATTTGCAGGCAAAGAGTTAAAAGATATCTCAGTACCACTTGATTTTGTAGAATCTTTTAAAAATACTTTTCCTTCTATTTCTTGTTTATTTATAGGATGAATTAAAGAGTACTCCATAAGTTTATTTAAATCACCTAAATCAACAGCACTATAGTTTTTATTTTCAGATATTTCAATAACTTTTTTCATAACTTTAGCCTTTATTTTTATTTAGATTATTTTATCTAAATTTATTTAATTTTGATTGGAAGTAAAGATAAAAAGCTAAGTGCTTCAGGTAAAGAGAAACTTGCATCTTTTAAATCATTTGATTTAGGATCTATAAAATAGTTTCTTGATGTCTCAAAGTTTGCTTTTATTAAACTATTACTTATAAATGAAGAAAGCTCCAAGTCACAGTTATCAAAAATGGCACCTTCTAGGTTACATTCCTCAAAACCACTATCTTTAATAAGAGAGTTTTTAAATACTATTTTTCTTAAGTCTAAAAGATGAAAAGAGTTTTGTGAAATATTACAAGAGTCAAAACTAATATCAAAAGGTTCTTGGCAAGAACTCCATGAGACACCTATAAGTTTTGAATTTTCAAACTTTACATCATTGAAAGTTGAAGACTTTAAAGTAATTAAAGATAAATCACAATTTATAAAAGTACATTCAGTAAACTTACAAGAGTGAATAAGTGCTTTAGAGAAGTCGCATTTTATAAATGTACAATTATCAAAATAGATTTTATACATCTCTTTTGATTTATATTCAGTAAACTCTTCTTCCCAATAATCGTCAGTTTTAAACATGTTTTTCTTTTTAATTTAGATTTTATCATCATTATATTGAAAAATAAATTTTACTTTAAGATTAAATACCAGAAAAGTACAGTATAATGCACGCAATTAAAAAAGATGGTTCGAGTTACATCTTTAGTCTGCGTTATATTGATAGCCTTCGTTATACAGTACATCCAACCTATAGAGAACCTCATATTATGCTTTTAGAAATGATTTAAACAAAAAGGAATTACAATGGCAACATTAGTAAACGGAACAGTAAAATGGTTCAACAGTGAAAAAGGTTTCGGTTTTATCGAACAAAAAGATGGTGGAAAAGACGTATTTGTTCACTTTAGACAAATCAACAACCCAGGATATGGAAGAGTTTCTTTAGAAGAAGGTCAAGAAGTTTCATTTGAAATTGGTGAATCTGATAAAGGTCTTCAAGCAGAAAACGTTACTGTTTTATAATACCAAACTATAAAGTAGCTTTTGCTACTTTATAAAATCTACTTTTTACTAACTAAAATTCCCCCAACTACAATCAAAACAATACCAACAAACGTATAAATATCAGGAAATTTATCTCCTAACATAACCCCAAATCCTAATGCAAATGGAATATTTGTGTAACTAACAACCCCAATAATACTAGCCTTGCTTAAACTATATGCCTTTGTTAAAAACCATTGTGAGCCTGTAGATATAATTGCCATAAAACCAATTAATGACCAAATAAAAGGGTCTGTATGTATTTGAAACTGTACATAGGGAGTAAATAAAAACAATCCTAAAGGAATAAGCATTCCAACACCCATAAAAGAAAGCATGATTACTCTAGCATCATAAATATCTTTGATTTTCTTAATAGTTGCATATGCAGCAGCTGAGAAAAATCCACTTAAAACACCAAAAATATGGTCTATTGATATCTCTATACCAAAGGGTTTCATAATAAATATAACTCCTACAAAACCTATAATAAGAGCAAAGAATGTAGGTAAATTAACTTTTTCTTTCATAAGATAGTATGCAAGAATAGTTACAAAAAATGGCGATGTCTTATTTAAAACAACTGCCTCTCCAAGTGGAATTGTAGAAATAGTATAAAAGAAAAGAACCATTGCAGTTCCACCAAACAGTCCTCTTAAGAAAAGTAGGTGAATTTTTGAAGGATTAAAAGAGACTTTTATTTTCTGTAAACTATATAAAACAATCAAACCTCCTAGTAAGTTTCTATAAAAAACCACCTCTACAGGATCCATAGAATCAGATAATATTTTTGCTATTGCTCCATTAAGTGCTCCAAAAAGAGAACTTAAAAGCATAAACAATACACCTCTATCTATAGATTTCAATTTTTCTGACATTTAATTCCTTGATTATATTCTAAGCTTATAAACCACAATTTACATATTTGATTATAGATATTCTTGTAACAATCAAGTTTTTTTATATCTTTTTTTACTATTTTTCTAAAATAAGTTTTGAGTAAAATTCTTTCTTCTTTTTTAGTTAAATCAAATTCACAACAGATAGTTGCTAAATCAAAAAAACAATCACTAATTGATGTATATTCCCAATCAATAAATTTGATTCTGTTTTTATTAAAAAGTATGTTTTTTGGATTTAAATCATGGTGAGAGCAAACTAGCTGTTTTTTATAAGCTGTTAAATTTTTTATCTCTTTATTTAAGGCTAATATACTCTTTTTAGCTTTTTTACTGCTTAGATGATTATATTTTTTTAACTCTTCTTTTAAATCAAGCTCTTTTGTATGTACCTTTATACTATGTAACTTTTTTATTGTTTTAACTAAGTTCTTTAGTTCTTTTTTTGATAGATTATATTTATGTTCTCCTTTTAAATACTCGCACACCATAAAAGTTTTATTTCTATCTAAAAATAGTGGCTTTCCTGCTATACCTTTATTAAAAGCTTTTTTTTGAACTTTAAACTCAAACTCTCTACTTATATTTACTGTAGAATCATTTTTAAAAACTCTTACTAAGTATTTCTTCTTTGAAGTTTTTAGTAGATAGTTTGTATTACAAAAGCCCTGATTTTTAAGTAGTTTAAGACTTAAAAGCTTTTCATTTTCAAAGATATTATGCTGTTGTAGTTGCTTTTTTGTCATACTCTTCTTTCCACTTTTTAAAAGCTACAAAGGCTAAAACTGTGTAAATCACAAATAAAACAGCTGTAAGATTAAGTCCTTTTTGAATATAGATATAAATAGAAACTACATCAATAACAATCCAATAAATCCAGTTTTCTAATATCTTTTTTGCAAGCATATATGTTGTAAATACAGCAAATACAGTTGTAAAAGAGTCAATATATGCAAAATCTGCACTTGTGTAGTTTGCCATTACATAACCAAAAGCTAAAGATATCAAAGTTAATACAAATATGATTTTTATATTTTTTATTAAACCGTAACTTGATACTTCAAGCTCTTGCTCTTGTAGTTTTCCACCATATTTCCAAGAGAACCAACCATAAACTGCCATGATAAGATAGTATGCATTTAAAGCTGAGTCCATAAGTAAAGAGACATCAAAAAATAGTATTGTATAAATAAGTGTTGAGAAAAATGCAGCAGGCCAACACCAAAGGCTTTGTCTTACAGCAAGTAGTATATAAGCTATTGCTAAAAGCATAGCTATAGCTTCATAGGTAGTCATCATATTTAGTGAATTAATAATTGTTTGTAAAAATTCTAAGATATCTTATCCCTTCATATTCTTTTTAGTTTTATTTGTAGCAATAGCTTCAAAAGGATTATCAGGCCAATAATGTTTTTTATATTTTGAAAACAACTCTTTTTTAACCTCAGCATATGAATTTTCCCAAAAGCTTTTCAAATCATAAGTTATTTGAATAGGTCTTAATGCAGGACTTAAAAGATGAACTTGCAAAGCTATTTTATTGTTAAGTATCTTTGGAGTTTCATGCATACCAAACATCTCTTGTATCTTTACTGCTAAAACAGGTGTGTCACTATCACTATAGTCTATTTTGATATTTGAACCACTAGGCACTTTTATATGAGTTGGGGCAAGAGTATCTAAAAATTGTTGTTTATCCCAAGGAATGTATCCAAGTAGTATAGAGTATGTATCTAAAGACTCTAATTCTTTTACTGTTTTGATATCGTGTAAATATGGCTCTAACCAGGTAAAAATATTTTCTTTTAAATCCTCTTCTTTGAAACTTGGAAACTCTAAATCACTATTTTCATTTATAAAGTTTATTCTTTGTCTTAAGGCTTCTGCTTTCTTATTCCAAGTTAAAAGCTCTAATCCCTCTTTTTTCAAAAGAGAACAAAGCAAGCTTGAAAAGTCTTGATTTTCATCATTTATAGGTTTTGAAAAAAGTTCTAACTCATAAAAAAAGTATTGCTCTTTTATATCAAACTTTTTATTGTCCTTGTTATAGGTGATACTCTTTTTGATATTTATATCAGCTTTAAACTCTTTTAAAATAGTATCTAATGATATTCTTGATGCAAGACTTATATATGAATCTTTGCTCTTTGCATTTAGACTTGGTACTACTAAAAAGCTTTCATTAAATAGTGTATCTTCACTATTTAAAATTGCACCCTTACCATTAGATAGTTTGTATCTATTATCATTTTTGCCTCTTTGCTTTGCAAGTCTATCAGGATAAGCAAAAAGAGTTAAAAGAGCTACAATCTCTTCATCTATTCTTTTATTTGGCTTTTCTATACTATGTACTGCTTTTAACTTGCTAAATAGAAACTTTGCCCCTGCTAAAATGTTTTTTGCTCTATGTTTATTTATAAATGAGCTATCTATATCATTTTCATGTAAGTGTACAAACCTTGAATATATATTTGTATCTTGGAAACTGCTTTTAAAGATATCTTTTTCAACTAAAAGTGAAGCTAAAAGGCAAGCCTCATAGGCAAAGCCTATTTCATTTGCTCTTAAAATCATATATGCAAACCTAGGATGAACTCCTAAAGCTAATGCTTTTTTACCTATAGTTGTTATCTCATTTTTCTCATCAAGCATTTTTAATTCTTGTAAAACTATTCTTGTACTTTCTAAAACTTCTTGTGAAGGAGTATCTAATAGTTTAAGTTCACTTATATCTTCACCCCAAAGAGAAACCTCAAGTAAAAAGGAACTCAAATCTGTCCTTAATATCTCAGGTTTACTTGACTCTTGCAGTATCTTACCCTTATGCCATAACTTATAGCACTTTCCATTACTTAGTCTTCCTGCTCTACCTGCTCTTTGAGTAGCTGAGTTTTGTGAGATAAAAACCTGTTCTAAATGATTCATTGCATTTGAGTAGTTATAAAAAGATTGCTTTTCTAAACCTGTATCTATTACTACTTTTACACCCTCTATTGTTAAAGAGGTTTGAGCAATATTTGTTGAAAGGATGATTTTTCTTTTATTTGATTTTGACTTCAGTATAGCCTTATCTTGTTTCTCTTTACTCAAACTTGAATACAAAGGTAAGACTTCTATTTCTCTATCTTTTAGTTTTTCATTTAGAAGCTTTTCTAAACTATTTATCTCTTTAGCTCCTGATAGAAAAACTAAAATATCACCATCATCTTCATTTACTGCTTTTTGTATAGTATTTAATAAAACGGTATTTATAGTTTTAAAATCAGGCTGTTTGATATTTGCATCTAAAAACGCCTCTTCTACTTCATAGCTTTTACCCTTTGAGCTTACAGTGGGAACATCATCACCTAATAGTTTTGTTAGTTCTTGTGAGTTTAAAGTTGCAGACATAATAAGAAGTTTTAAATCCTCTCTTAGTAGCTCCTGTACTTGCAGAGATAAAGCAAGGGATAAATCAGTATGAATACTTCTTTCATGGAACTCATCAAAGATAATTAAACCTACATCTTCTAAAGCTTGGTCACTTTGTAGTTTTCGCACAAGTATTGCTTCTGTTACAACTAGAAGTTTTGTTTGCTTTGATTTACAACTATCCATCCTAACTTGATAACCAACAGTTTGCCCTACTTCTTCCCCTAGTAGTCTTGCCATTTGTTGGGCTACCATTCTTGCAGCTACTCGTCTTGGTTCTAACATAATTATCATTCTATCTTCAAGCCAAGACTCTTTTAAAAGTGAGATTGGCACAACTGTACTTTTTCCAGCTCCTGGTGGTGCTTCTAGTATAAGTGTTGAGTTTTGATTTAGCGTTTGTTTGATGTCATCTAAAACATCATAGATAGGCAAGTTCAATAAATCACTCACCATTTAATACAGACATAACAGTAGCTCTGCTTGTCTTTAGTTCTTGTGTTATCTTACTTATATTTATATCGCCATTTTCTGTGTAGTACTCTTCATCATCTAACATTCGCAAGATTTCATCTTTTTTATCAAGTATCTCTTGGGGAGTTTGTCTTTTTTGAAAAGTGAAATCCTCCTCACTCATAGTTTCCATAGCCTCTAAATCTCTTTTGATAGTAGGAACTGTTACATTAAGCTCTTTTGCTAAATCCTTTGGGTCTTCAATTCCTCTTTCAAGTAGCTCTCGTAAGGCTATTCTTCTAGTTTTCATTTTACGTCTACGGTGATATGAGATTTTCACTATTTTTCTTATCTATAATTTATTGTTTATACAAACTTTGAAGATAGTTCATTTAAAATCTTAGTTGACTCAAAAGAATCACCATTGTATTTCACAAGTTTTATTCCTTCACTTGTAAATGACTTTGCAGTATTTTTACAAGCTTTTTTAACTACAATATAATCACACTCTTTTAAAGCTCTTCCCATTTTATTGTGTTGTTCAATATGTTCAGCATCATCATGTGAATGGTCACAGTCATGGTCTTCTTCTGGATTACTATGGTCGATATCACTTCTAGGGTTTTGTTTTATTTCATCTAGATTAAACGATTTGAACATTCCTGAACCACTCATTGTATATACAGCAAACTTAGGAGTATGTCCTGCATTTGGGAAAAAGCTTAAATTTTCATCTTTTACTGGTATTGCTATTTTCATTTTATTCCTTGAAATTTTATTTTATAAATTATTCTTATTATTTTAATAGTGAATCTATTTTTTATAATATATTATATCTAAAGAAGGGTTTATTCCCTTTTTAGTAACCTTTATTTGTATCTACAAAAGTGGGAAGGATACCCTTTTCAAAGTATTCTGAAATATTTTTTAAAGCTATCTTTGAAGCTGTTTTCATATTTGTAGGTGCTGAGATATGAGGTAGTACTGTTATATTTTCATTTTGCCAAAGATAAGAACTAGTTGATAGTGGCTCTATATCAAATACATCTAAAACAGCATGACATAGTTCTTTGTTATCTAATTTTTTAGCTAAGTATTCATAATCTATAATTGGCCCTCTAGCAAAGTTTATAAGAGAAACTTTCTTATGCAATAAGTCTAGCTTTGACTTATCAAGTAAGTTTTTTGTTTCATCTGTAAGAGGTAAAAGACAAACTACGATATCAGCACTTTTTAAAGCTTGTGTTAAACCGTCATTTCCATAAAAAGTTTCAACACCTTCTATCTCTTTTTTACTTCTTGCCCATCCTGATACACTAAAACCATTCTCTTTTAGTTTCTTTGCACTTTCTTTTCCTAAATTGCCTAAACCAAGAACTAATATATTTCTTTCTTCTGGCAAAGTTTCTATATGCTGTTTCCATTGCTTTTTTTTTTGTTGTTTTAAATATAGTGGCATATTTTTATGCAAATATAAACTCCATGCTAAAACTGATTCAGCCATAGTTTTAGCAAGTTGAGGATCAGTCATACGAACTATTTTAAAAGAAGAGTTTGAAAGGTCTTGAAGAAGTTTTTCAACTCCAGCCCATAAGCTTTGTATCCATTTTAGGTTTTTAAGTTGAGCTATGTCTTTTGGATTTGGGTTTGCTACTATTGCTACAGTAGAAGATAGTTTTTGTTCTTCTGATAACTCTTCAAAAAGTACTATTTTGTATTCGCTCATTTGTTCTTGTAAATGCTCTAGCCATAGATTTGTAGTCTCTTCATCACAAGCACTTACAAAAGGTATTATCTTTTTCACAAATACTCCTACTTTATAAAATCTTTTCTATATCTTCTTTTAGTTTCACTAAACTTTCATCTAATGCTTTATCACTATTTTTAGCTATAAACTCTTCTAAGCCAGTTATTCTCATAGGAAACTTCTTTGAATACTTGATAATCTCTTCTTCTAGTGTAGTAACCCCTGCTTTTGTTTGTATTAAATAAATAGAAAAGGTATCATCTTCTATAGTGAATTTTACATGGTTAAAATACACCTTTGCGTCTTTAAATATATAATCTAAAGTCAAAGTATCTTTTCTAAAGAAAGGAAAGGCCTGTTTAGCCTCTCCTAAAACTTCTGCTATAAGAAAATACCCTAAAATATCAGGTGTCAAGTTATCACAAGAGATTCTTTTGTCTTCTTTTTTAAAGTATTCATCAACTAATCTTACAAAAAAACTAGAAGACATAGCTCCTATATCTTTTAGGAGCTCTTTGTTCGTGTATTCAAATATCAAGTGTGAGTTTTGTTTTATAAAAGCTTTTAGTTCATTTTCTTGCATTTGTAAAGTCCTTTAAAATCATAAATGATATTTTATCAAGTAAGTGCTTCATTTAGGTTGTCTAAAGCTATTACTTCACTTGGTTGGAGGTTTTCGATATGTATATTTCCTATTCGTACTCTTACAAGTCTTAAAGTAGGAAATCCAGCTGCTGCTGTCATCTTTCTTACTTGTCTGTTTTTGCCTTCATTGATTATAATTGATGCCCAAGAAGTTGGTCCATGTCTTGACTTTCGTATATTTCTACAACGTGGTGGTAAAGGTGGTTCATCTTCTATTTTTCTTACTTTGCAAGGAAGCGTCATATATGTCTTACCTTTTACTACAATTTCAAGACCATTTTGCATTTTTTCTATTGCTTCATCTGTAATGATTCCATCTACTTGTACATAGTACTCTTTCTCAACACTTTTATCTCGTACTTTGTAACTTGCCATACCATCTGTAGTAAGTAATAGTAAACCTTCTGAATCCATATCTAATCTACCAATAGCCATAGTATCCTCAGGGAAATCATAATAATCACCCAACAAAGTCTTACTCTTTTTAGGCTTTGGTCTAAACTGACTTACACAGCCCCATGGTTTGAACATTTTGAAGTGGTGGTGCTTTTGAGATGATTGATATTGTTTTGTTAAATTTTCTTGATTAATTGTAGTCATTTATAATTCTTTTTATCAAAGCAAAAAATTGATATCTTATTCTCCATAGTGTGTCCACATTCTAGATATTCTTATTACTTTATCATGTTCTCTTACTTCATATACAAGTCTATGTTGAATATTTATTCTTCTTGAATATGAACCACTTAGATTACCAACTAGCTTTTCATAAGGAGGTGGTTTTTGAAATGGATCTTTTTTGATGATTTTTATAAGTTCTTTTGCTTTTTTGTCTAAATTTGCACTTGATAGTTTTTTAGCATCTTTTAATGCTAATTTACTATAAAGTATTTTATACTCTACCATTCAATATCTTCACTAAACTCTTCATCAGAAGCATTCATTGACTCTTGAATTGAAGAAGCCATCTTAGGGATAGAGTTTAAGTATAATGTTTCTTCTATAGCATTCCAGTCTTCTTGTGAGAGCATAACTACATTGTTTCTTTTTCCTGTAATTAGTATAGGCTCATGACTTTGTGCTGTTTCATCCATAACATTGTAAATATCTGCCCTAACTTGACTTACTGACATAACTCTTGTCATAGTTAACCCTTTTATTTATTTTATATATTGTACTCAATATCGTACGTTTTGTCAATATATGATAATTTTTGTGATAACGGTTGACTTGAGAAATAAATTAGCCGAGGGTAATTTATTTCTCTCCAAGGCTTTGTTAGCCTTAGCTATTTAATAGCATCAAAAAATTCTTTTTCTTTATTTGTATCAATTAATTTATCTAATAACTGAGATTCATTAAAAGTTGTTGATACCTTTTCAGAAATTATATTTCCTAATGTTCTTAATCTATTTAATTTACTTGGTGTTTGTATTCTACTTTGTAATAGGTTACTTTCTTTTATTGTATCAATAAAAGCGATTGAAGCATTATCATCAAATAGAGCAAACATATCCTTAATATTTGAAACAGCACCATCAGCATAAAAATCACTTCTAGCAAATTGTCTACTGTTGCCAGTATATCCAACATATGAATGTGTAAGTGCAGAAACATAATCATTTAATAAATCATTTGGGATATAAGATGCATAAGGTTTTAATAAACTCACATATTTTGTTTCATTTTCCCAACTATCTAAACTATCTTTTAAATTATTGACAAGAGGTTTAATAATATAGTTACGTGAACTTGCAGATAAATAGATTTGTCCATCAACAATTTGAACAAATTTAAATGCTCGTTTGGTTTTATTTTGAATAGATTCAGAAATAATTCCATCAAGCTTTCTTATAATCTGACTTTTATGTTCTTTGGGTAGAACTTTCCATAAAATAGGAGCTATGAATTCAATATTAGATCTAAATTCTGTTGATGTCTCATCAATAATATACGATTGAAATATTCTATTAATTAACTCACTTTTATAAATTTCAGGTAATTCTTCTATAGCATTAGATGCAGCAATTTCATTCCTATCAAAATCAACAGAATTCATTGTCTCTAAATAATCATTAATATCAATAATTTTTGGAGGATATGGTTCATTTAAAACATATTTAATACAATCTTCAAACATCGCTAAAACTTTTATAATAGATGGTTCTGAACTTTTAGGATGACCATAAAATATATGTCTTGTTTCTTTAGCATGTTTTAATATTTTGGATGCTTCAAGTCCAATTACTCCAATTTTATATGCACCGTCTATAAGCTCATCATCATTAACATTACTATAAAAGTCATCATACGACTTAATTTCTCTTCTAAAGTTATTGGTTTTATTAAATAAGGATAAACTTCTGTGAATAATCTTATTGGTTAAATCATCAACAACTGCATTCCAAAATGAACCTATTGCACTTCTGTAACCTTTTGCAGGTAAAACTCTTAGTGCTTCTTCAATATAGGTATTATCTTTAATTTCATCTCTAACATTTGATAAAGACTTTTTAAATAATATTTGCATTTCACTTTCTAGTGGTACTAATTCGTTTGACATATTTTCCCTTCATAGGCTAACTATTTATTAATACTGCATTATATATAAATAATATATAAAATCACCTAATAGTACTACATTTTTTATGATAAGATACTAAATTGATATAAAGGCCTTAAATAAGCTATTTCTAGGATTTTTTTAAATAATATATTACTATATATAATATTTTTTATCATAATTTATATATCTGATATAATTTTCAATGTTAGACTATTAATGTATATCAGTAATAGCTTATCAAAATGTTATACTATTGATTAAAAATCGTAATAGTTTAGCAAAATGTTAAATATATCAGGAGTAAAAAATGGGTAAGAAACTACTAGACATTATGAATGATAAAATAAGATTTAAACATTACAGTATAAAAACAGAGCAAAGTTATATTGGCTGGGCTAAAAGATATATTCTTTATCACAAAAAACGACATCCAAAGGATATGGGGAAAATTGAAATAAGAAGTCCATTGGCTTTTTAAAACTTTCGTTAGAAAATTATTCTAACCTTGAATAAAGCAGTAGATTTTTGATTTAGACAAAGAAGAGAAAAAAATTAGCGAGGGAGTTTACTAGTAGTAAATGACCGACGCTAATTTTATTTTATGATGCAGTATTAATTAAAAAGATACTGTTTTATTTTATTCCCACTCGATAGTTGCTGGTGGTTTTGAGCTGATATCGTACACCACTCTATTAATCCCATCAACTTCATTGATAATTCTTCTAGAAATTGTTTCTAAAACATCATGTGGAATATGTGCAAATGTAGCAGTCATACCATCAGTAGCTTCTACGATTCTAACACATACAGTGTTATCGTAAGTTCTGTTATCACCCATAACACCTACAGATTTTACGTTTAATAGTACTGTAAATGCTTGCCATGTTTTATCATACAATCCAGTTGCATGTAATACATCTAACATGATAGTATCAGCTTTTCTAAGAAGTTCTAAATCAGGCTTATTAACATCACCCATAACTCTAATAGCTAGTCCTGGTCCAGGGAAAGGATGTCTTCCAATCATATCTTTTGGTAATCCAAGCTCTAATCCTAAAAGTCTTACTTCATCTTTGAAGATTTCTCTTAATGGCTCGATTAATTCAAATGTCATCCAATCAGGTAATCCACCTACATTGTGGTGAGATTTGATAGTTTTTGAAGGTCCTTTAACTGATACAGACTCAATAACATCTGTATAAAGTGTACCTTGTGCTAAGAACTCGATTCCATCGTGTTTTTTAGCTTCTTCATCAAATACTTTGATGAAAGTTTC
Organism: Arcobacter sp. F155; assembly: GCF_004116455.1. Lineage (NCBI taxonomy): Bacteria > Pseudomonadati > Campylobacterota > Epsilonproteobacteria > Campylobacterales > Arcobacteraceae > Arcobacter > Arcobacter sp. F155. The sequence goes on along the minus strand of NZ_PDJU01000001.1, from coordinate 214,057 downwards.
ACCAATGATTTTTCTTTTTGTTTCAGGGTCTGTAACACCTGCTAATTTTGAAAGGAACTCTTCCGATGCATCAACAGTGATTAAATCTACACCTCTAGATTTAAACATAGCTTCAACTTGTTCTCTTTCATTTGCTCTTAATAATCCATTGTCAACAAATACTGGAATTAGTTGGTCACCAATTGCTTCAGCTAAAAGTGTAGCAACAACAGAAGAATCAACTCCTCCTGATACACCACATAGTACTTTTTTGCTTCCTACAGTATCTTGGATTTTTTTGATTTGCTCTTTAGCAAATGAACCCATATTCCAAGTTGATTCACAACCACAAATATGTTTTGCGAAGTTTTTAAGGATTTTTGCACCTTGTTCTGAGTGGTAAACTTCTGGGTGGAATTGGAATGCATAAATTCTTTCTTCTAAATTTGCAATTGCTGCAAATGGAGAGTTTTCAGATGTACCAATAACTTCAAAACCATCAGCTAGTTGGTCAACTTTATCACCGTGAGACATCCATACAGTTTGTCCATCAGTAGTATCTTTGAAAATATCACTTTGACTTTCAAAAGTTAATTTTGCTTTTCCATATTCATGATGATCAGCTGGAATTACACTTCCACCAAAGAATTGAGAAATAAGCTGCATACCGTAACAGATTCCTAAAATAGGAAGACCTAGATTAAAAATCTCTTCATCTGGGTGATATGCATCGTTTGCGTAAACTGAAGCTGGTCCACCTGAAAGGATAATACCCTTTGGTGTTCTTGCTAGAATATCTTCAATTCTTTCATTGTAAGGTACAATTTCAGAATAAACACCTGCTTCTCTAAGTTTTCTTGCAATAATTTGTGTATATTGACTACCAAAATCTAATACAACTATTGGTACATGTTTCATTAAACAGATTCCTTTGTTTTTAAAGTATCCGCGATTATATCTAAAGTGTGATTTGAAATTAATTAATAGGAGAGAAAAAAATAAAGAGAAAACTGTATGAAGGGAAAACCTTCATACAATTATATTTGGTAGTTATCCGATGTGATAGAAACCTAAAACTTCGTATTGTAAGTACCAAACTGCAACAGATACAAAGTATCCAATTACAATAGTCCACGCTAATTTCATGTGTGAACCGAAAGTATAAATTCCATGTAATTTACCCATTACACCAACACCTGCTGCTGAACCAAATGAAATCATAGAACCACCAACACCTGCTGTAAGTGTTACAAGCATCCATTGGTCAAGTCCCATTTCTGGACTAGCTTTAAGTACTGCTGACATAACTGGTACGTTATCAACGATAGCTGATAAGAAACCTACACCGATATTTGACCAAGTTGGACCTAATACATCTGGTTGGTAAACAACAACTGCTAAACCTAACCATCCGATGAAATATAAAGCACCAACTGCTGCTAAAATACCAAAGAAGAACATTAATGTATTGTTTTCAATTTTAGCCATTGAGTGGAAAATATTGAAGTGATCAGTACCATATTTTCTTTTTAAACCATAAGAATAAACTTTAAGTAAAGAAAGACCGAACATCATACCCCACATAGCTGGTAAGTGTAATACTTGGTGAGACATTACAGCACAAAAGATTGTAAATACACCAAGTCCCATAACTACTTTAGCACCTTCAGCCATTTCTGGTTTTTTCTCTTTAGATGCATCAAATTCAGGCTTATCATCAGGAACAAACTTAGCTAATAAATAAGCTGTTACTAAATAACCAGTTACAGAAGCTGGGAATAAGAATAAAAAGTCTGTAAATGTTCCCTTACCTGCAGTCCACGCCATAAGTGTAGTAATATCACCAAATGGAGACCAAGCACCACCAGCATTTGCTGCAACAACAATATTAATAGCACCTGGAACTAAGAAATCTTTTCTTGTTTTTTCAATTGTAATTAATACTGTAGAAAGAATTAATGCAGTAGTTAAGTTATCTGCGATAGGAGATAAGAAGAATGCGATAAAACCAGTTACCCAGAACATTTTCTTATAACTATAACCTTTAGATACAAGATTATATTTTAATCTATCAAATACACCCATATGAATTAATGACTCAATATAAGTCATAGCAACAAATAGGAAGAAGAAAATTCCTGCAATTTCTAAAATTAAGTGTTGTGCTTCAGTGTGTACAAGACCTAAGTCTAGACCATTTAGCGCATAATATAAAGCAACTAACATAAACATAAAAGTACCAATAAATAAAGCAGGTTTCGCTTTATCAATCTCATACTTTTCTTCAGCTGCTACAAAATAATAACCGACAACAAAAATAAATAAACACGCAAACCCAACCCATGTCATAGTTAAGTCAGGTGCAACTGCTCCTGCTCCCGAAGGACCACTTGCAGCAAATAATGTTATAGATGACAGAACCAACACCATCAACAATTTCAACATTGTTACTCCTTAATAAAATGAGCTCCAATCGAGACTTGTCTCTCAATTGCAGCTTTTAAAATAGATTTTGCCGTAAGTAGTCTTAAATATAGCAGTCTTCCTACATTTTCTTCTAAAAATTTATCTATTTTTTCAAGTGTAATTTTGAGTGAATCTCTGTCTCTTACTATTGCAGCGTTATCCCACATTAGTTTTCTTAAAGAGTTTTTTATTTCTTTATCTATCTCTTTGTTTCTTATATATTTTTTTATATTTTTTGTATATTTTGTTTCATCAATTTTAAACTCTTCTTTTAAACTCAATTCAACTGCAATTTTAGAAAATACAATTCCTTCAAGTAAAGAGTTTGATGCAAGTCTATTTGCTCCATGAATTCCATTGCAAGCTACTTCACCAACTGCATATAGGTTTTTCATTCCTAGAACTTTTGCATTTATATCTGTCTCAACTCCTCCCATTGCATAATGGAAAGCAGGAGAAATAGGAACTTTCTCAAAAGGAAGTTCAAAACCTAAATCTTTTAGGTTTGAGTAAATATTTGGAAATCTTTTTTTGAAGAAGTTTTTTTCAAACTTATCAAATGATAAATATATAGAAGAGTTTGTTTTTTTATGATAATCAAAAATTGACCTACTAACTACATCTCTTGGAGCTAGTTCACCATCTTTATGATAATCAAATAAAAATCTTCTATCATTTTCATCAACAATATAAGCACCCTCACCTCTTAAAGCTTCACTTAAAAGTGGTTTTCTAGCAAAATGAGTTCCTTTTACAACTGTTGGATGAAACTGCATCATCTCCATATCTTTTAGTTTAAGTCCTTTTTCAACACATAAACCTTGAATCTCCCCTGCAATAGCAGTAGAGTTTGTATGGTATTTATATATTGAACCAACACCTCCACTTGCTATGATAGTATTGTGAGCATAAACTATTTCTTGGTCTGTTTCATTGGTGAAAAATTGAACCCCATAACAAATATCATCTTCAATAAGTAAATCATTTACTACGACATTTGTTCTTATTTCATGATCACAAGTTGAAAGTAAAAACAGGTGAACCATTCTACCTGTAGCATCTCCATCTGCATGTAAAATTCTATTTCTACTATGTGCTGCTTCTTTTGTAAAAGCTAGTTCACCATTGTCATTTAAATCAAACTGTAATCCGGCATTGATTAAATCATCAATACAAGCCCTTGAGTTTTCACTTAAAACCCTAACGGCTTCTTTACTGTTTTGATTAACTCCTGCGGTAAGTGTATCTTTTATATGTGGTTCTATATCATCTTTATCGACAGCAGTAGCAACACCACCTTGGGCCCAAAATGTATTGCAGTTCCAAGGGGATTTTTTACAAAGTACTAAAACTTTTTTGTCTTTGGGAATCAGTCTTGCAGCATTTAATCCTGCAACACCTGTTCCTATAATAATATAGTCATAAACCATTATTTTGATACTTCTTGTTTATTGTCTTCAACATAAGTTGGAGGTGCTTTATAACCACACCCACTAAAAGATAATAAAACTCCTGCTATAATTAGCGTATGAAAAAAATTAACGAAATACTTAGTCATCTTAAGAAAAGTCCTGAATTCAGAAAGATTAATACACAAAAAACTATTCAAGATTTTATCGATTTATTACCACCAAGTTTAAAAAAAGGTGTTAAATTCGCTTATGTAAAAGCTGATATCTTGTATTTTGTATTAACCCATCCTGTTTATAAAATGGAGTTTGAGTATAACAAAGATTTAATAAATACACTATTAAAAAAATATCCCCTAATTGAAGTGAGTCAATTAAAGTTTTTCGTTACAAATAAAAGAGAGAAAAAAGAAGTAAAAAAGGAAGAAAAGTCTTTTTTTACAGAGCGTTCACATGGGATTTTTACAAACTATATTACTGATGAAAAACTTCATGAAAAAGTAGAAGAGATAAGAGCTATTATAAAAAACTCTTAAGAAGCTTTTCTCTTTGCTTATAATCCTTGCAATATCTTTTAACTAAAGCCCAAAAAGCTTTTGAATGATTTTTATGTTCAATATGAGCTAATTCATGTATTACTACATATTCAATTACTTCAAGGGGAAACTGCGTAAGTAAGATATTAAAATTTAATCCATTTTTATAATTACAAGAGCCCCAGGTTCTTTTGTTTTTTCTATACTTTATTGAAGTTGGATAAAGATTCATTTTAGTTGCAAACTCTTCTACTAATTTTGGAATTATTTTTTGAGCTTTTTCTTTATATAATTTATCTAATTCTTCTTCTTTGATATCTTCTAAAGAGTATCTTTTTCCAAACAATAAATAACTGTTTTTATTTTTTTCTTTTCGTAAAAAAACATCTCTTCTATTTACTATCCACTCTTTTTGTCTATTTATTAAATCAACTGCATCTAATTTTGAAAAATATTTATTAGATGATATCTCTAATAGATTTTTATCTTTAAGTCTGAGATATACGTGTTTATTTGATATTTTCTTCTTGACTATAACATTATAAATTTCATAATTAATTTTAACTTTAAACTCTTCTATCACCTTAAACTGACCACTTTCTAAGTAAACTGTAGTTATAATCATACTTTAAATTTACTAAAGGACAAACATAAAATGAAAATTGCAAGTAGAATGGAAAACCTATCGCCATCAGTTACAATGGCAATTACAGCTTTAGCAAGAGAGCTTAAAGCACAAGGTAAAGACATTTTAAGTTTTAGTGCGGGTGAGCCAGATTTTGACACACCTGAAGTTATCAAAGAAGCTGCTATCAAAGCAATCAAAGACGGTCACACAAAATACACTGCTGTAGAAGGTACCATTGAAACGAAAAAAGCAATTATCAAGAAGTTAAAAAAGGACCACGGATTAGATTACGAGCTAGATGAAATCATCGTATCTAATGGAGCAAAACACTCTTTATTTAACCTATTTCAATGTCTTATCGAAGAAGGTGATGAAGTAATTATTCCAGCTCCATACTGGGTTACTTATCCTGAGCAAGTAAAGTTCTCTGATGGAGTTCCTGTATTTATTGAAACAGACGACTCAACAGAGTTCAAAATCACTGCTGAACAATTAAAAGCAGCAATTACAGATAAAACAAAAATCTTACTTTTAAATACTCCATCTAATCCAACTGGTGCAGTATATTCAAAAGAAGAGTTATTATCTTTAGCAGAAGTACTTAAAGGTACTGATATTTTAGTATTTACTGATGAAATGTATGAAAAAATCATGTATGATGGAAAAGAGTTCACAGCAGTAGCTTCTGTAAGTGATGATATGTTCCAAAGAACAGTAACTATTAATGGTATTAGTAAAGCTGTTGCTATGACAGGTTGGAGATACGGATATATCGCAACTCCTCATAAAGCATTAGTAAAAGCTATGACTAAACTTCAAGGTCAAGTAACTTCAAATGTTAACTCAGTAACTTTACAAGCAGCAGTAGCAGCCTTAGATGGAAGTGCAGATGCTGATATCGAAGTTATGAGAAAAGAGTTTGAAAAAAGAAGAAATGTTGCAGTTGAATCTTTCAATGCAATCAATGGAATCTCTTGTGTTGTACCACAAGGAGCTTTCTATCTTTTTGTAAACATTAAAGAAATTGGTGGAGACTCAATGAAATTCTCTGCTGATTTATTAGAAAAAGAAGGTGTAGCAGTTGTTCCAGGTCTTGCATTTGGAACAGAAGGTTACTTTAGATTCTCTTTTGCAACTGATTTAGCTACTATCGAAGAAGGTATTAGAAGAATTAAAAAGTTTGTAGAGGAAAATTACTCTTAATATGACCCCACAAAAAAAAGCAACGGTTGTATCAAGTAGCGTTGCAGCAATTCTTACACTAATCAAATTAGTAGTAGGAATTGCAAGTGGTTCAGTTGCTGTTCTTGCTTCTGCCATTGACTCTGTACTTGATATGTTTGTATCTATCTTCAACTATTTTGCGATTAGTAACTCTGAAAAACCTGCTGATAAACACTTTAACTATGGAAGAGGAAAAATTGAAGCCCTAGCTTCTGTTATTGAAGGTACTATTATTTGTATCTCTGGTCTATTTTTACTTTACCAAGCAATTAAAAAAGCAATCAATGGTGAAACATCACAATACTTAGAGATGTCATTAATTGTAATGACTATTTCAATTGTTATTACAGTAAGTTTAGTTATCTATTTAAATCGTGTAGCAAAACAGACTGGAAGTATGGTTATCAAAGCTGATGCCCTACACTATAAAACAGATGTTTATACAAATGCAGCTGTTTTTGTATCTCTTATTTTAGTAAACTTCACTGGAATTGAACTAATTGATGTAATTGTTGGTGGAGGTATTTCACTTTTTATTATCTATTCTGCTTATGAGCTAATTCAAGATGGTGTTTTAGTTTTACTTGATAGAGCTGTTGATGAAGAAATAGTAAAAGAGATAGTTCAAATTATTAAAAATGAAGAGAAAGTAAATACACACCACTTACTTAAAACAAGAGAAGCAGGAAGCCAAACTTTCGTAGAAGTTCATTTAGTATTTGATTGTGTAATTACTCTTATGGATGCCCATAGAGTATCTGATAAAATAGAAGATAAAATCAAAAAACTAGACCCTAAAAAAGACTGGATTATAAATATTCATATGGATCCTTATGATGACTTTGAAATCAATGAAGAAAAATAGTATACTTATAAAATAAAAAAGTAAATGATTTCTTCATTCATAAGGATTTTAAATGAACTACTTAAAAATACTTGGAGCAAGTGGTAGTAAAACAAAACTTAAAGGAACTACCTCTTTTCAAGTTTTTAAAAGTATTGTAGTTGATGCTGGAAATGTAATCAACTCATTAAGCGATGAAACTCTTTTAATAAATCACATTTTTATTACTCACTCTCACTCTGACCACATAACTGACTTACCTTTTATTATAGAAAGCTTTTATGAAAAAAGAGAAGAGACCCTAAAAGTATATGGTTCAAAAGAGACATTAAACTCTTTAAAAGAACATACTTTTAATGATAAAATTTGGCCAGATTTTACAAAAATTAATCTTCTTAATAGTAATAAAAAAGCTTTAGAGTTTATTGAAATCCATGAAGATGAAACAATAAAAATAGAAAACTATGAGATAACTGCAATAAAAGCTAACCATATAGCTGGTGCATATGGATATCAAATTATAAAAGATGATGATACAGGTTATCTAATAAGTGGTGACACGTACTCAAATCCTAAAATGTGGGAAACTATAAATAATAACAGTAAAATCAAATGTCTTATCGTAGAGTGTTCATTCCCTTCTTATTTAGAACAACTAGCTCAAACAAGTATGCATCTAACTCCAAAGCTATTAAAAGAGGATTTAAAAAATCTAAAAAGAGATGATGTACAAATATTCTTATATCATATTAAACCCTCATATTTTGAAAAGATGGTTGAAGAAATCAATGAGTATGAAATATTAAAAAATGGTGGGAAAATACTAAACGAAGGTGATATAATTCATATTGACACAAAACAAATTGAGTCTGATATTATAAGTCAAAATAAATTTGAAAGAATTATGGATATAAACCTTCAACTTTCAAGTGAACTTGATAAAAGTGTACTTTTTGAAATGATTCTTACTCTTACAAGAGAACTAACTCACTGTGAAGCAGGTACACTATATATTCTATCAAGGGATAAAAAGTCATTAGAGTTTAAAGTAGTTCAAAATGATCCATTAAATATTTTTATGGGAGGAACAAAAGATAATCTAACATGGGATTCTTTGCCTTTATATTTAAATGATGGCTCAAAAAATAAAAGTATGGTTGCAGTAGTTGCAGCTTTAGAGAATAGAATTATCAATATTCCAGATGTTTACAATAATGAAGAGTATAACTTCCAAGGAACTAAAGATTTTGATAAAACAACTGGTTATGAATCAAAATCAATGCTTGTAATTCCATTAGTAAATCATGAAGAAGATGTAATTGGAGTACTTCAACTTATAAACAAAACAAAAATCTCAAAATCAAAAATTCCTTTTAATGAGGAAGATGAAAAAGTAATTAAAGCCTTAGCTTCACAAGCAGCAATGGCTTTAACAAATAGTTTTCTAATAAATAGTTTAGAAGACTTTTTAAATGCTTTTGTGGCAACTATTGCACATGCAATTGATGCAAAATCAAAACATACTAGAAATCATATTGGAAGAGTTGCAAAAGTTGCAAACTATCTTGCTCAAGCAATACATGAAGATAAAACTATCTATAAAGATGTTAGTTATAGTGAAAATGATTTTAGACAAATTGAACTTGCAGCATGGATGCATGATATTGGTAAAATCTCTATGCCTGAATCTGTTATTGACAAATCAACAAAACTAGAGAAAATGATAGATAGAATTGAGTTTATAGAAGAAAGAATTGAAATTTTAAAAAGAGATGAAGAGATAAAACTTCTTAAAAATGAAATTACAAAAGAAGAGTATGATAAAAATATCAAGAACTTCGATGATGATATTAAGTTTCTAAAAAAAGCTAATATTGGTGGTGAGTTCATGAAAGATGAAGATGTTCAAAGAGTTAAATTAATAGCTCAATATAAATACAAAAAAGAAGGAAAAGAGATAAACTTCTTATCTGAAGATGAAGAGTTTAACCTATGTATAAAAAAAGGAACTCTTACAAATGATGAAAAATCAATAATGAACTATCATGCCCAGCTTTCACTTGATATGTTATCATCGTTACCTTTCCCAAAAAAATATAAAGATGTATTAAATATAGCTGCAAACCACCATGAAAAACTAAATGGAAAAGGATATCCAAGAGGATTAGATGAATCTCAATTAGCCTTAGAAGATAGAATTATGATTTTAGCTGATATCTTTGAAGCATTAACATCTAATGATAGACCTTATAAAGATGCTAAAAAACTATCTGAAGTATTTAAAATACTCTCTTTTATGGCAAAAGATGGAGAAATAGATGGAGAGCTTTTAAAATTCTTCCATGAAAATAGTGTTTTACTAAAGTATGCGAAAGAAGAACTTTTTGATTATCAAGTTGATGAATGTAAACTTTTATTTTAATGAATAAATATAGAAAAAAAGCAATAAAGAAATTTTTACTATACTTTTTTGTATCAATTATTATTGCAGTTTTTTCTTCTTCAATTTATATTTTCTTGCCTAAACTACCTGATTCTATTGATAATAGATTACGAGATACTCTTTTTAACATAAGAGGTGAAATTCCAAATACAGATAATGTAATTATCATAGACATAGATGAAAAATCGTTGAGTAAACTAGGTCAATGGCCTTGGCAAAGAAATAAAATTACTAAAATATTAGAAAACCTAACACAAAATGAAATAGGACTAATAGCTTTTGATATTGTTTTTGCAGAAGAAGATAATAGTTCTCCCCACAAAATATTTGAAGAATACAATATCAAAAAAGAAAACATTCCAAACTATGATTTAGAGTTTGCAAAAACAGTTGCTACAACCCCAACAGTACTTGGGTATATTTTTGAATTAGAAGACAAAGAACACTTAGCTCAAGGTTCACCTGAAATACCAGCCATAATTGTTGAAAGAAATAAACAACTAGGAGTTGAGTCTTTAATTAAAGCCCATGGAACAATCTTAAATATCCCAATTTTACAAAACAACTCTTATAGTAGTGGTTTTTTTAATAATATCCCTGATAACTCAGGAATTGTAAGAAGTGTACCCCTTGTTATCTCTTATGATGATGTTATCTATCCTTCATTATCCTTAGAGATTTTAAGAGTAATAACTCAAACAAATAAAGTAGTTGTTAATTATGATGAGCAAGGAATTGAAAATATCTCTTTAGGAGATTTACAAATTCCAACTGACAGGCATGGAAGAATTTTAGTTAACTTTAGAGGTAAAGAAGGTAATTTCAAATACTACTCTGCAATTGATATTTATGAAAATAAAATTGATAAAAAAGAGTTAAAAGGTAAAATTGCACTTATAGGAACTTCTGCAGCAGGATTGCTTGATTTAAGAGCGACTCCTTTTGAATCTATTTACCCAGGAGTTGAAGTTCATGCAAACGTTATTGACAATATTATAAAAGGTGATTTTATTTATAAAGCTTCTTGGATAGATGGGGCAAATATCACTTTAATATTTTTCCTTTCTATTATCACTGTACTTATGATTACTTATACTGCTTTTTGGTTTAAACCTATAGGTACTATTTTTTTACTATGTAGTTTTGGAGTATTTAGTTATTATGTTCTATTCACCCAAGGGATTGTTCTAAATATATTTTTTCCATTGGCTACAATTATTTTTGCAGCTGTTATTACAACCTTATTTGACTACTTTTATGAGATAAAGCAAGAGGAAGCTATAAAAAAGAAATTTGCATCAAAAGTATCAAAAGAGGTAATGGACAACCTTCTTAAAAATATTGATAGTAATGAGTTTCAAGCTATGGAAAAAGAAGTAACAGTCTTTTTTAGTGATGTAAGAGGTTTTACAAATATCTCAGAACAGATGAATGATGCTAAAAAACTTATTTCATACCTAAATCAGTATATGGAACCTATGAGTAATATAATTACAAAATATGAAGGAACTATTGATAAATATATTGGTGATGCAATTATGGCTTACTGGAATGCTCCAGCAGAGGTGAAAAACCATGCTGATAAAGCTGTAAGTGCATCTTTATATCAAATAAAAGAGCTTGAACCTCTAAATAAAAAACTTCAAGAAGAGAATAAACCTTTAGTAGATATTGGTATTGGATTAAATACTGGTCTTGCTATTGTTGGAGAAATGGGAAGTTCTTTAAGAAGTGACTATACTGTTATTGGAGATACAATTAATCTAGGTGCAAGATTAGAATCTCTTTGTAAATATTATGATTCAAAACTAAATATCTCAAACTTTACAAAAGAAAAACTAGAAAAAGAGTATATCTTTAGATTCTTAGATTATGTAAAAGTAAAAGGCAAAAACAGACCTGTAGAGATTTGGCAAGTTATTGATTTTGGAAATGCAGATAAAGTATTACAAGAAGAGTTAGACTTACACCACAAAGCAATAGAACTATATAAAAACTCAAACTTTAAAGAAGCACTAGAGATATTTGAAAAGTTAGAAAACAATGAAAATAAAACAAACAAAAAGATATATAAAATATATATAAAAAGATGTAAAGAGTTTATGTTAGCTCCACCAAAAGATTTTGATGGAGTTTATAAACACAATACCAAAGCTTAAAAGCTATAAGACAAGTTTGTATTTAAGATATATTTATCATATTCGTATGAATCATGATTTGAGTTAAGGTCTATTATTTTTCCACCCACTTTTAAAAATAAACTTTCAGAAATAGGTTTATGAAGCGATACAGAATAGTTGTAGCTTTTATTTTCTCTTTTTGATTGATAATTTATATCATCATCTAAGTAATCAGTTTTTTTATAAGAGATTGATGTTCTAAGAATTGAGTCATCAAAAATATTATAACTATTTTGAAGAGATAAAGAATAAAATTCTCTAGATACATCTGTTCTTTCAGTATATAATCTTAACTCTTTTCCTAAAAGAAGACTAAAGTTAAAAATACCAAATTGTTCACTTGAATATCTTAATGAGTTTAAAAAAGAGTAATGATTGGAACTTCTTTCTTTTTCCCCTGTATAGTTAACCTTACCTAGTTTTAAAGAGGTAGTATAAAGTAAGTCTTCAGATAAAATCTTTTTGTAGCTAGGATTTAAGTAATAATTACTTTGGTATTTTTCATGTCCAGAATAAACTAAATCATATAAAACACCCAATGAATAACTATAATCACTTTTATAAACTGTTGGGCTAACATTTAAAGATAATACATGTAAATCTTTCTCTTTAAAATTATTATACTTCATAAATAAAGGAACTATAGTTGTATTTAATATAAAATCATCTGATATTCTATATCTATGTAATATAGGTACTGCAACTTGAAAAATAGTAGCAGACTGCTCTTTTGAATTATTATCAACTGTGATATTTGTATCTAAAACAGGACTATAGATATCAAAAGTTTTTGAATCCGAACTTGAATTTACATTTGAGTCATACATAATTCCAAATAGAAGAGAAGTATTTAAAGTAGAGTTTTTATTAGTTGATTCAAGGGATTTTATCTTTTTGTTTACTACTTCTTTAAGATTAAGAGGTATATCTTCATTAGATACAGACTTGAACTCATTTAAAGCCTGTTCATATAACTTCATCTTTAAATATGTTTGTGCTAACTCAATTTTAACCTCAGCATTATTTCGTTCATTAAATAAAATTCTTTCATAAACACTTGATGCATACTCGTAATTACCAAGTTCATAAGCACTTCTTCCCAAATAAAAGTTAACAAGAGTATTCTTTGATTTTTCATAAGCTAAAGAATCTAATATCTCATAAGCTTTTTGATAATTTCCTTCTTTAAAACTTTTTAATGCACTATCATAACTTTGGTTTGTATTTGCATTTGCAAAAGTAAAAAGAAGTGAACTTATAATTAATATTTTTTTCATTTGTAATCTCATCATTAAGGGCTCTGATTCTCTACAGGATCTTGATTTTCTACAGGAGTTTGGTTTTGGATTTCTTCAACCTTCTCATCAATATCTACATCCAATACATCTCTATTGTCTTCAAAACTTTGTTGTTCTACTATATCTTGAATAGGTATTGTATTATCAAATGAAGATGGTATTATTTCTCTTTTTATTTTATTAGTTGGATTAGCTTTTAAAAGTTGCTCTCTTTCTAGTTTAAAGCCTTCATCTAATTTATCAAGAGCGTCTTCATTAAATGGTTTTACTTCTAACCTACTAACTGGCGCACCCTTTTTAAATAGTTCTACAAAATGACCTTGAGGAACAAATACACTTTCACCTGTTCTATTGCTAATTATTATAATCTCATTTCTTAGACAACTTATAATCTCTTCATTACCTAAAATAATAGTTCCTCGAATACCAATTGTTGCATTTTTTGTTCTTAGTTTAAATTTCTCTCTATTTATTTTCCCTATATTTCCAGAGATTGTTTTAAATGCACCCTTAAAAAAATTCAAGTCTGTTTTTGAGTTTTTTGGATTATTTGTATCATAGACATATTCATTTATATCTAATGCAGAGTTCTTTCCAATAGTAACAACTGTTTTATCATTAAAAACAATTTGTACTTTTGCATTTTTCTGCGTGTATATAGTGTCTTTTTCTTCCAAGACTACACCCACTTTTGCCGTTATACTATCATTTCCTCTTTTAACATTGGCATCTCCAACAACTGCTGAGATTTTACCAATGTTTGCAAAAGCTGAAATAAATAGTAACATCAGTCCTATTATAATTTTCACTTTGTGCCCTTTTTAAATAAATACATTATTTTATCTAATTTTTTCAAAAAATAAAAATTTCATAGGTTATTTTATAATTAATTTAACGATTATTCTTAAAGCTGAGAGATATACTGTAAGGGAGTGAGTCCATATACTTTTTTAAAATTACGATTATAATGAGAAAGGTCAGTAAAACCAAACTCAACTACTGCAGCGTAAATATCTTTTGTGATTTCCAAATATTTTTTTGAGTGAACTACTTTTGCATTTAGAAAAAACTGATATGGTGTTATTCCTGTATTTGCTTTAAAAAGTCTTATAAATTCAAACTTTGAAAGGCTTAGTTTCTTTGCAATATCCTCCAAATATAAAACATTGTCTAATTCATAATATATCATCTCTTTTGCTTTTTTAATAAGTTGATTTTCATTTTTATAATTATTTAAAAAAAGCTCTTTTGATGAAAAGTTATCTACTAATTCTAAATATAACTCATTACACAAAGCATCATCATAGTTGTTTAAAACTGCTTTTGATAAATTTAAAATATCTACTTTCAATTTATCTTTGTAAACAATTGGCTCAGAAAAAGTCACTATATCTTTTTGATTAACACCTTCTAAAAATAGTTCTGGTTTGATATAAAGCATGACATAATCAATACCTTCTTTATAGTGCCCTGCTTTTCCATCATGCACTTGCTCTGGATTAAAAAGCATTACACCATTTGCATAAGAAGCCTTTGACCAACCTTCTAACTTATACTCTTGAACACCCCTAAGTGTCACTCCTAGAGCATACTCTTCATGGGCATGTTTTTTATAAGAAAATTTGTTCATCTTTGCTGATAATGCTGTTATACCTAATTCACTATTTTTATATATAAATTTATCCATCTTTATACTTATTAATTGTTTTTTGTATTTTACTAAATTTTATTTTCTTCTCATAGTATATTATTGCAAAGCTTCATAATATACAATTTTAACTACTTTTTAGATATTATATCTACCTTTAAATAGATTATTAAACAGACTTAAAACTTAAAAAGTCTTAGGAGAAATATAAGCTTATGGCGTTAATAGACTTACAAAACATTTCAAAGCAATATGATGTAAAAACAATACTTAAAGATGCTAACTTCACTTTACTAGAAGGTCAAAGAATAGCTGTAATTGGTCAAAATGGACAAGGAAAATCAACACTTTTTAAAATCATTACGAATCAAGTTGAACCTGACCATGGCGAGATATCTATTGACAAGTCTTTAAAAATAGAGATGCTTGACCAGCAACCAAAGTTTAAAGCAGGTCTTAAAGTAAGAGATGCCATTGAAGCACAACTTGCAGAGATAAAAGATGCAAAAAAAGAGTATGAAGAATTAACTTTAAAACTAGCAACAGATTATGAAAATCAAGAGTTAATAAAAAGACAAAGTCAACTTGCTACTTTTATTGACTTCCACAATGCTTGGGATTTAGATAATACTATTGAAAGAGTGTTAAAAGAGTTTCAATTAAAACAGTATGAACACAAAGATGTAAATCTTTTAAGTGGAGGAGAGCAAAGAAGAGTAAGTTTAGCTGGTTTACTTCTTAAAAAACCTGATATTCTACTCCTTGATGAGCCTACAAACCACCTTGATGTCTATATGGTTGAGTTCTTAGAGAGTCTTCTTTTAAAAAACAATTTTACTCTACTTTTCATTTCACACGATAGATATTTTATTGATAATATTGCAACTTCAGTTGTAGAAGTTGAAGGTGGAAATCTAAAAAGATTTGATGGTGGATACTCTTCATATTTAGAACAAAAGCAACAAATGCTTGAGAATATGCAAAAAGACCATGAAAACCTTCTTCGACTTGTAAAAAGAGAAGCTCACTGGATGCAAAGAGGGGTTACTGCTAGAAGAAAAAGAAATGAAAGAAGAAAAGCAGAATACTTTGATTTAAAGAAAAAAGCAAAATCAAATCCTGCAGCTATTAAAAAGATGAGCCTAGAACTACAAAGGGAACAAAAAGCATTTAACAACGAAGAGAAACAAAGAAATAAAAAGAAAATGCTTTATGAGTTAGATAATATCTATAAAACTTTAGGTGATAAAGAGTTAATCAAAGACTTTACTACAAGAATCTTACAAAAAGATACTATTGCAATTGTTGGACCAAATGGAAGTGGAAAATCAACTCTACTTAAAATCTTTATGGAAAAACTTGAAATTGATAGTGGAAAACTTAAAAAAGGTGATTTTAATATTGGCTACTTTGACCAACAAAGAGATATGTTAGATGATTCTAAAAACCTTATGGAAACTTTCTGCCCAAATGGTGGGGATAGAGTTGTTTTAGATGATGGAAGAACTATGCATGTATTTGGATATTTAAAAAACTTCCTTTTCCCAAGAGAGTATTTAGACAAAAAAATTGGTGTTTTAAGTGGTGGAGAAAAAAATAGAGTTGCCTTAGCTCTTTTATTTACTAAAAATGTTGACTGTTTAATCCTTGATGAGCCAACTAATGATTTAGATATCCCTACAATTAACATCTTAGAAGAGTATTTACAAAACTTCCAAGGAGCACTTATCTTTGTATCTCACGATAGATATTTTGTGGATAAAATTGCTAAAAAACTATTTGTATTTAAAGGAGATGGATTAGTTGAAGAAAGCTATCAGCCTTATACTGAGTACTTAGAAATAGAAAAAGAGTTAAGAGAGTTAGAGTCTTTAGAAAAAGAGAACTCAAAACAAGAAAGTAATACAAATACTAAATTAACAAATAAAGAAAAAAAGCAAACAAAACTATCATATAAAGACCAAAGAGATTATGACTCTTTACCAAAAGAGATAGAAGAGCTTGAAGAGCAAATAGAAAAGATAAATGAATGTCTTGCAAATCCTTCTTGCTATGAACAAAAAGGAATAGTAGCTGTTTCAAAAGAGCTAGAAGAAGCAGAAGAGATATATGAACAAAAAGTTGAAAGGTTCCTAGAGCTTGAAGAGCTTGTTGAAAGTTTTAACAAGTAGTTCAAAATAGTTAAGATATAATGATAAATAAATAATTGATAAAGGAATTTTATGAGTTTAAAACAAAAATTAAAAGATGATTTAAAATTAGCTATGAGAGAAAAAAACATAGTAAAAAGAGACTCAATTAGATCTATTAATACAATGATAAAACAAATTGAAGTAGATGAAAGAAAAGAGTTAAATGATGAAGATATTTTAAAGCTTATTCAAAAGGGAATTAAACAAAGAGAAGAAGCAATTGCTCAGTATAAAGAAGCATCAAGAGAAGATTTAGTTGAAAAAGAGCAAGAGCAAGTAGATGTTTTCAAAGAGTATATGCCACAACAATTATCAGATGAAGACTTAGAAACAGCAATGAAAGAGATTATTGCTGAAGTAGCAGCAACTACAATTAAAGATATGGGTAAAGTTATGGGAACTGCATCTAAAAAACTTGCTGGTGTTGCTGATGGAAAAAGAATTAATGAAATGACAAAGAAACTATTAGGGTAAAACTGTAGTAAAAACTTTTAGGAATAGTACTTATGGAAAAAAATATAAATAGCATTGTAAAAGACGCATTAATTAACCTAAAGAAAAAAGGTATTGATGCTACTCCAAATGAATATCATAAAGAGTTTTGCAAGGTTTCTAAAACTTACAATCTGTCAGTTACAGAGTGTGAGCAGTTTAAAGAGCTAGTTAGCAAACTTAGTAAAAATGAACAAATCGAGATTGAAGCAAAAGGTATACAAACTTTTGAAGATATGATTCCTATTTTACTAAATAGAGTATCAAAGGACAATGTAAATACTTTAGCCAAGCTATTCCAAGAAGCAGTTACACCATCAATTAGTATTGATGTAGATGAAAACCTAAAAAACTTCTCTATAAAAATAGGAAACTCCCCTGCTTTATTATTTGAAGAAGATATTCAAAAAGAGATGCAAGAGTTTATTACAAAAAGATTTGAAGCTGATAAAAAAGTAGTTAAACAAAAGACTTCTGATATTGCTAAACTACTTACACTTATGGGACAGTACTTTAATGATGCTATTCATAGTAGTGGAAAAGGTTCACAAGAAGTTTCTAATATCAAAACTCAAATTGAATCAATTGATATGCAAAAATCAACTGGTTTTGAAGAGCTTACAGAACTTCAAACAAAACTTATTGATGCTGCACTAACTATTGAAAGTGAGATGTCTAATGTTGGAGAAAAGTTAAACTCAGGAAGAACAGAAGTTGAAGCTTTAGAACAAAAGATAAAAAAACTTGAACAAGAGCTAGATAAAACAAAAGAGAAAAGTACGAAAGACCACTTAACAGGTGTTTTAACTAGAGGAGCCTATGAAGAAGCTATCAAAAAAATAGAGAGTGAATTTGATAGAAATAATACACAATATGCAATTATATTCTTTGATTTAGACCACTTCAAAAAAATAAATGACAACTATGGACACCAAGCAGGAGATATTATACTTTCTACTTTTGCAAAGGTTTTAAATAAAAACACAAGAGAGTTTGATGTTGTAGGAAGATATGGTGGTGAAGAGTTTGTTGCAATTGTTCACTTCAATCTAAAAAGAGAACTTCTTAAATATTTAAAAAGAATAAAAACAATCATCAATGACAATGACTTTATTTATAAAAAAGATAAGATTCATGTAACTTTCTCTGCAGGAGTTGCTATTAGAAACAACCACCTATCATATGAAAATGCTATTCAAAAAGCAGATGTACTTTTATATGAAGCAAAAGAAGGTGGAAGAAATAAGATTATAATTGAAGATGGTACAGTTATTTAAACTTCTTTTTGTAGTCTCTTTTTTATTCTCTTCTTTAGTTGCAAAAGAAAACTACAAAGAGGAAGAGATAAAAAAACTTATAGGAAGAACTATTATTTTAGGTTTTGATAGTTTTTCTTTAGATACTCAATTAAAAAACGATATTAAAAAATATAACCTTGGTGGTATAATTTTATTTAGTAAAAATTATAAAACTAATGAAATAAAAAATATACAAAACCCTACTCAACTTAAAGCATTAACTTCAAGTATTCAAGAATATTCAGACTATAAAATGTTTATTTCTATTGACCAAGAAGGTGGTAAGGTTCAAAGACTAAATAAAAATAATGGTTTTACTTCTTACCCTACTGCAAAAGTGATTGCTAAAAAATCAAAAGATGAAATAAGAACTATTTACTCAAACCTAGCAGATGAGTTAAAAGAGTATGGCTTTAATCTAAACTTTGCACCAGTAGTTGATTTGAATATTAACAAAGACAACTATGTAATAAATAAACTTGAAAGGTCATACTCAAAAGATACTAAAGAAGTTGTAGATATAGCACAAATATTTATAGAAGAGCAAAAGAGAAATGGTATATATTCTGTTTTAAAACACTTTCCAGGGCATGGTTCTTCAAAGGCTGATTCACACAAAGGGTTTGTAGATATTTCAAATACTTGGAGCAAAAAAGAGTTAACTCCATATAAGAAACTAATAGCCAAAAACAAAGTTGATTTTATAATGACTGCCCATGTTTTTAATAAGCATCTTGATAAAGATTATCCTGGAACTTTATCTTATAATATAAATACTAAACTTTTAAGAGAGAAACTTAACTTTAAAGGTCTTATTGTAAGTGATGATTTACAGATGAAAGCAATAGCTAATCACTATACTTTAAAACAGACATTAGAACTAGCTATTAACTCAGGAGTAAATATTTTAGTCTTTGGAAATCAGCTTGGAGATACAGAGCTTGAAACAATAGTTAATACAACCTATGAGTTAATAGAAGAAAAGAGAATACCCCTTTCAAAGATTATTGAATCAAATAGACTAATCAATAATCTTTTCTTGCCCAATCCTGTATAAAGCAAAATCATATTTTATAGGATCAAGATTATCAAACTCTTTTAACTTTTCAGTAATTAAAATAGCTGATTTTAAATCGTAAGTTTTCCTATCAAGTAATCCAAGTTTTTGAGATACTTTAAAAGTGTGTGTATCAAGGGGAAGAATTAAATCTTTTTTATCTATACCTTTCCACAAACCTAAGTCAAGATTATCATTTCTAACCATCCATCTTAAGTACATCATCCATCTTTTGTATGGAGCATTTCCTATCTCTTTTATCTGTCCTTGTTTATCTCTTTTTAATGGACTTGAAACTAAAAAAGTGAAACCTTGAGAACTATAGTTTGCTATTTTATGTATTTTTAAAATAAGAGAATCAAGAGCTTCTAATATATTATTCTCTTTTTTGTAACTTTGAAAGAATATATCATTTAAGCTATCTTCTTGTCTCATACGTCTAAAGGTTCTAAAAATAGTTTTTACATCTTCACTATTTTGAAATCTATAATAAAAACTTTCAAGCTCTTTATCTATAACTTCTTCTTTTTCATTTAGTAAGTCAAAGTTTAAACTATCTAAAAACTTTACTATCAATGAAGCTTTCCCATACCCAAACAAGGCACATAAAAGTATTATATATTCATCTTTATATCTACTTGCTACTAAAAGTGGATCTGGTCTTTCATATGAAAGCTCACAATTATTATTTCTATTACAAACTTCTTTATCTAAAAGTTCTTTTATTGAATTCATTATCTCTCTTGAAATTTTTGTTTATCATATCAAAAAAGTATAAATTGATAATAAATAGCCTAAAAATATACAAGTTCTAAAAGCTATTTGTAATAAAATATGGAATAATATATAATCTATAACTATATTAAAGGACCACCTTATGGCTATCTTGAAAAAAAATATATGGTCACTATTTTATTTCCTAATTATAATAGGTCTAGCTATTTTAATCACTTCAATATACAGTACATCAAAACATATAGAAAATGAGTATATTCAAAAACAAAAAGCTCTTTTAAAAACAAGCAGTGCTGCTATTTATTCAACTTTTATACAACAAGAGATGTTACTAGATATATTAGGGGAACAATTAACACAAAATGAAAACTATAAGTCTTTAGATAAATCAAGAAAGATTTTAGATAACCTTTTAATCCTTGACTCCCCTATTGCTGCATTTGGTTTAGCAAAAGCAAACGGAGAATTATATGTTACAAGTAGCAATCTAAAAGATATTAAAAAACTACCAAACTTATTAGAAAAAAAAGAGACAAAAGAGTCTTTCAAATATGCTTTAGACAAAGACTATATGGTAATTGGAAGGACTTATTATCATAAAGTTTTAGAATCTCTAGTAATACCAATAAGAAAAGCTATAAAAGATAAAAGTGGAAACACAATTGCGGTTATGACAGCAGGAATAAATGTAAATAAAGCATTTAATACAATTCCTAAATCAACACTTGTCTTTAGAGAACTAGACTACTACAATCAAATAACTGAAATCAGAGATGATAGTAAGCTAGAAGTATATAATTTCCCTATTCCAAAAGAAAATATTGAGCTTATAAAAAGAAGTGTAGAAAAGAAATACAAAACTTCAATTGAAGAAATAAAAAATGAAGAAAGAGCTATTTCAATCAACCTAGTTAGACATCACCAAAAAAGTGAAGTCTTATCTACTTTAAAATATATAAAAAGATATAAACTGTGGATAGTAAATCAAAATAAAATGGAAAACTTCTATAAGGATATTATTGAAGAGTCGATTATATTTGCCGTTACTTTTTTTGTTTTAATGCTTGTTCTATACTACTTATTTAGAATAATTGATAACTTTGAAAAACAAAAACAAAAAGCCTTATATCATCAAGCTACCCATGATTACTTGACAAACTTGCATAATAGATTATACCTATCAAATATCTTTGAAAAAGACTTCAAAGCCTACAAAAACAAAAGTTTTAGTCTTCTATTTATTGATATGGACAACTTTAAAAGTATAAATGACAACTATGGACATAACTATGGGGATGAAGTACTAAAAAAAATATCCCAAAGACTACAAAGCTTCAAAAAACCAAAAGATGTGTTAGTTAGGTATAGTGGAGATGAATTTATTCTTATTGTATTTGAGACAAAGAAAGATAAAATAAAAAAACTAGCAAGTGACATTATCCAAAGAGTTTCAGAGCCCTACCCAATTGACCATTACCAGTTTATTTTAGGAGCAAGTATTGGTATATCTCAATACCCAATCGATGGAAAAAACTTTGATGAAATAAAAAGATATGCAGATATAGCTATGTATGAGGCAAAAAAAGAGAAAAATACTTACTGTATCTTTGAAGATTCTATCAAGCATAAATATCTAAAATCATCCCTGATTGAACATGAACTAAAAACTGCCGTTGAAAATAGTGAAATCTATATGGCATACCAACCACAAATAGATAAAAAAGGTGAACTTTATGGAGTAGAAGCTTTAGTTAGGTGGGAAAATGAAAAACTTGGCTTTGTTCCACCTGACCAATTTATAAAAATAGCAGAAGCAAGTGGACTAATGTCAAAACTTGGAGAGCATATTATCAAAACTTCTTTAAGTGATATCCAAACTATTCAAAAACAGATAAATAAAAAATTTCAGTTATCTATAAATATCTCTGTAAAACAGTTTATGGAACCAAACTTTTATGAAAACCTTTTTGCAATAGTTGAAAAAATCAATTTTGATAGACTTAAAATCACCCTTGAAGTTACAGAAAATGTATTTATCGAAGACTTAGATTTTATCATCAACCTATTAAATAAGATAAAAAAACAAAATGTAAAAATCTCTTTAGATGATTTTGGTACAGGATACTCTTCACTAAGCCTTCTTAAAAAGCTTCCCGTAGATGAACTAAAGATTGATAAAAGCTTTATTGATGATATTCTTTTTGATAAATCCTCTGAAAGTATGGTAGAAAGTATTATCTCTATTGGAAAAAACTTTGATATGCTAATTGTTGCAGAAGGTATTGAGTCAAAAGAACAAGAACAAAAACTTACAAATTTAGATTGTGACTTATTCCAAGGATACTTATACTCAAAACCACTAAAAAAAGAGGACTTATTAGCATATATTAAAAACTATCACTAAAATTAAGGCTACATTTGAAAGTAGCCTTTTTCTTTCATTTACTAAAAATCACTTTTTGATATAATGCCTCTTTAAAACTAAAAATTGGACAATAAATGCAAAATATTTTTATAACAGGATGTTCCACTGGAATAGGATTTCAAACAGCACTTACTTTAAAAGAAAACGGCTACAAAGTTTATGCAAGTGCTAGAAAAAAAGAAGATGTACAAAAACTAAAAGAGCTAGGCTTTGATGCACTAAAAGTAGATGTGACTATCAAAGAAGATATTACAAAAGCTTTAGAATATATTTTAGAAAAAGATAAAAAACTAGATGCTATCTTTAACAATGCTGGATATGGACAACCAGGAGCTGTTGAAGATATCACAACTGAAACATTAAAAGAACAGTTTGAAACAAACCTTTTTGGACTACATGAAGCTACTATCCAAGCTATGAAAATCTTTAGAAAACAAGGCTTCGGAAAGGTTATTCAGCACTCTTCTGTATTGGGAATTATTTCACTAAAATTTAGAGGTGCATACAATGCTTCTAAATATGCTATTGAAGGACTTGCTGATACTATGAGACAAGAAGTTAGTGATAATAATATTTATATCTCTACAATAAACACAGGACCTGTAACTTCAAAGTTTAGAGAAAATGCTCTTAAAAAGTTTAATCAAAATGTAGATATAGAAAATAGCTTCTTTACTCCTACATATAAAAAAGAGTTAAAAGATAGGCTTGAAAATGATAAAGATACAACACCTTTTAATCTTCCAGCAACTTCAGTTGCAAATGTTGTATTAAAAATTATGCAGACACAAAAACCAAAACCAAGATATTATGTTACAAAGGCTACTTATATTTTAGGTTTTGCAAAAAGAGTATTAAGTACAAGCTTACTTGATAAGCTTTTAAATAGAATATAAAAAAGAGGTTTCCCTCTTTTTTATTAGTTGTTCATATAAGGTTTTCCGTAGAATCTTATTACTAAATAAATGATTGCTAATCCAAGAGGAAGCAATACATAAACAGACACACCAAATGCTGCTGGTAAATATCCACAAACAATCGCTACAAAACCTACAAATAACGCATATGGTAACTGCGTAGAGATGTGGTCCATATGATTACAAGAAGATGCCATAGATGATAAAATAGATGTATCAGAGATTGGAGAACAATGGTCTCCAAAAATAGCACCTGTTAATACAGCCCCTACATTTAATACAATATAACTGTGTAAATCAGTTCCCTCTAGTCCAGTATGAATTCCAATTGCACTTGCTAATGGAATAGTTAAAGGCATTAAAATACCCATTGTTCCATATGAAGTTCCAGTTGAGAAAGAGATAATAGAACCAAGTACAAAAATAATAGTTGGTAAAATAAACTGTGGAGTAGAATCAGATAACATTGTTACAAGATACTGTGCAGTTCCTAGTTCTTTCATAACAGCAGATAAAGACCAAGCAAGGATTAAAATTACAGCTGTAATTACAAGTGCTTTTGCCCCATAAACCCAAGTTTCAATTGCTTCATGTAAAGAGAATACTTTTTGTTGTAATCCCATACCAATAGCAACTAAAGAAGCTAATAATGCTGCCTCAAAAATAACAATAGATGCATCAGCTGCACCAAAAGCTTCTCTAATTGAAGCAAAAGAGTATGGATCAGCTTGAACAGCTTTTAAAGTATCACCTTCTAATCCACTTACACCATTGATATAAAAACCAACAATTGCAACTACGATTAAAACTGCAATTGGAATAATTGCATTGAAAATCGAGTATTTAACTCCCTCTTTTGGCATCATGAAAGAGTTTTCTTGATTCATAAGTGTTGAGTCAGTTTTTGGATTTGTTACTTCACCTTTTTCATAAGCTCTTTTAGCTGCTGTATGCATAGGACCAAACTCTCTTAATGATAATGCAGATATAAATACAAATGCTAACATTAAGATGTTATAGAATCTATAAGGAAGAGTTTCAACAAAAACAGCGAAAGCATTTACTTCAGGTTGACCAATTGTTTCATAAGCATCTTTGATTAAAGAAAGCTCATATCCAACCCAAGTTGAAATTAATGCTAATCCTGCAATAGGAGCAGCAGTAGAGTCAATAATAAATGCTAATTTTTCTCTAGCAATTTTTAATTTATCAGTTACTGGTCTCATTATTGGACCTACAACTAAAGAGTTTGCATAATCATCGAAGAAGATAAAAAATCCCATTACCCAAGTATAAAACTGTGCTGTTGCAGGAGTTTTAGCTTTTTCAGCTAGTTTTTCAGCAATTGCTCTTGGACCACCCATTTTAGTAATAACAGCAATCATACCACCAATAGTAAGTACTTGCATGATAATACCTGCATTCCAAGAATCTGCCATAGAACCAACCATTTTTCCAGACATATCAACAAATGCATTAAAGAAACTTGCAAAGATATTTGCACCACCAATATTTACCATAAATGTTCCAGTAAATATACCCATAAAAAGTGAGAAGATAACATTTCTAGTAACAAAGGCTAAAACAATTGCAACCAACGGTGGAAGCAGTGTTAAAGCACCATAAGTCACAGCATTATCTTTTCCTTCAGCAAAGAGAGCTATCGGTAAAATAGCTAATATTAATAATGATTTTATAGTACTACTCAAAGTAATCCTTTAGTAAAAAAGTCGGGAATTATAGCATTAATTATTTGAAAGTTACAAAAAAGTTTCAGAAAATATTACAATAATCTACAAAAAAGTATTTTATGTACTTTGTATCTCTTTTGTATTAAATTTTTGTTGTAAGTAATCAGATATTTGCATTAAACAAAAAGTTATTAAAAATATCATAAGTCCAGGAAAGAAACTAACCCACCAAGCAATATCCATAACAGCTTTTCCATCACTAAGTAAACTACCCCAAGACATTTGTGGAGGATTTACACCAAGTCCTAAAAAAGATAGTCCTGACTCAGCTAAAATTGCACCACCTACTCCAAAAGTAAAGGAAATAAGAAAAATAGGTGCTAAAAGTGGAGCAAAATATTTAAATATGATTTTTGTCTTAGGTACATTTGCAAGTTTCAAAATCTTGATAAAAGGTTGATTTCCTATTGCAAAACTCTCACTTCTAATAAGTCTTGCCATTCCCATCCAGCCAGTTATTGAAATAACTATTACTAAAACTAAAATAGAAGCTTGAATATAAGCAACCAATGCAAGAAGTAAAAAGAAAGTTGGAAAAGTTAGAAAAAGGTCTATTAGAATAATTATTGCCTTATCAACTTTACCTTTAAAAAATGCAGCATTTATACCAATAAAAAGTCCTATAAGTGAAGCAATACTTGCACTTAAAAAACCTATTATAAGTGAAGTTTGTCCACCTTGTAAAACCCTTGCAAAAATATCTCTTCCTAATCTATCTGTTCCCATAATATGTTCAAAAGAAGGAGCAAGTAGTATTTTTGAAGGGTTTAATTCATAAGCAGATACAGTGTAAAAAAATGGCAGAAAAAATACCAATAAAACTAATGATACTAGTAATCCAAATGCCACCTTTGCCATAATCTAAGCTTCACTACTTTCAAAATAAGATAAAGAGCTTTTACCAAACTTCTTAGTTCTTTGAAGAGTAAATTTACCTAAAGTCTCTGGAATTTCAAGAGTTGAGACATGCTCAATTACTATTAAATAAATATTTTCATTTACAATATTTCTAATCATATCAAAAGATTTTTCATAAATCTCTTCCATTCCATCTCTGTAATCAAAGGGAGGGTCAACATATAATACAATCTCATCTTCACTGTTTTTTAGACTATCTAAAATAGCAGGAGTTTGAGAAAATGTATCTCCAAAAAAAGTTTGACACTTTTGAGGTTCTACTGCTTTACAATTGTTTGTTAAGCATCTATATGAATTTTTATCAAGTTCTACAAAATAAGCCTTCTTAGCATCTCTACTAATGGCTTCAAGTCCAATACTTCCACTTCCTGCGAAGCTTTCAACAAATACTTTATCGATAATATCAAATTGTAAAACATTAAAAAGTGACTCTTTTAATCTTGCCTTAGAACTTCTTGTAACATCAAGTGAAGGTAGTTCTAATACTTTTCCTTTATATTTTCCTGCAATAATTTTTGTAGTTGGTTTATTGTTTTTCATAATACTCTTATTTTTAAAATTTTTTTTGTATTATAGTAAAAGTTAATTAAGCATTTGTTTTATTATGTTTTTAATATTAATTTTATTATAATAATCTATATTATTTAAGGAAATATTATGATTGTAGTACCTGCAACACAAAATAACTATTATTTTACTAACAATGAATCTAAAAAAGAAACTTCAACTGAAAATAGTATCTTTAAAGATGAACTTTCAAATACACAATCAAAAGAAGAAGAAATAAAACCACTAAAAGTTGAAAAATCAACAAGAGAACTTGTAGAAGATATTATTTCACTATTAAAAACTGGTTTCACAAAAGATGAACTTGAAATGATTGAAAAGTTAAAAGAAGCTATTCTTGAAAAAATAAAAGAAGAGCAAGAAAATGGAACTGGTGATGTAAAAGCTATTGAAAACTTACTAGATGAACTTGAAAAAATGATTGCCGAGTTTAAAAAGTCTGTAAATGGCTCTGATATAAAAGATGCAGATGAAATTAAAGAAGAGAAAGATAATTTAGGTAAAGGTAGTGAATTATCAGGGGCTCTTAAAGAATCAATTCTAAAATTAGAAGAGTTATCAGCTGAAATAGTAGAACTTAAAAAACTAAAAAAAGATGATACTCAACATATCAATACTCAAGAAGAACTACTTTTAATACAAGAGCTAAAAAAAGCATAAAATACCTTACTGTTAAACTTAGGTTTAACTTCTAATAATATAATTCCAAAAAATATTTTTTTGGAGTTATAATGAAAAAGAAAAAAAAGCTTTCCACCATATTTAGAAATTGGCATAGAGACTTAGGTTATTTAGTTATTGGTATAACAATTGTTTATTCAATTTCAGGGATTATTCTTTCAGTTAGAGATTTACACCTTTTTGAAAAAGAGTATATTTTAAATGCAACTATTGAAAAGAATATTCAAGAAAAAGAGTTACAAAGTGAAATAATTCTTGCTTTTAGTGAAAATGAACAAAAGAAAAACCTTCCTGCTCATATTATTAAAAAATCTGTATTAAATAAATTTGAACTACTAGAAAACAACAATGAATTTATCAAATATCAAATCTCAAGAAAAAAAGATATGAAGTTTATTACTTACTATAAAAATTCTGGAGAAATTATATATTCAATTAGTGGCTACCCTACTTTTATAAATAGTTTAGTAAAAGCTCACAAATCATCAAGTCAAGATAAATGGTCATATTTAGCACTTGCATATTCTGTAATCTTACTATTTCTTGCTATTTCTGCAATTTTTATGGTTAAAGGAAAGTATGGTTTCAAAGAAAGAGGCATATATTTAACACTATTTGGAATAGCCCTTGTAGTACTGTTTTTATACCTTTAATTTATATAAAGCTAGGGTTTTAATAGTTTATATAATGTAAAAAATACAATTACTTTGATAAAATTCACCAAATATTATAATTAAGGATTTCTTTGCCAAGAAAGAAATTAAAAAAAGTACTTCCTACACACGAAAAAATAAAAGAACAAAAATTCTTAAAAATATTTGGTAATTTTTTACATAAAAGAGAATTATGGAGTCTATCTAGAAGAAAAGTTGTAGGTGGAGTTTTAATAGGTATTTTTGTAGCTTGCTTACCAATGCCCTTGCAAATGGTATTATCAACTTTTTTAGCTATCTATTTTAGTGTAAACTTGCCTATTAGTTTTGCTCTTATATTTATTAGTAATCCCTTTACAATGCCACCACTTTTCTATTTTGAATATAAACTTGGAAATTTAATTTTAGGAAATACAAACCCTGTAGAGTTTAACTTTGATTCTATGTATGATAATTTTGAACAAATTGCTTTATCCCTTTGGACAGGAGCTTTAGTTCTTGGAGTATTTTCAAGTATTATTTGTGCAATATTTGTAAACTATTTTTGGATTATGAGTGTTAAAAAACAAAGAAAGAAATAGAAAAGAGTAAACTCTTTCCTATCTTGCGTAAGAAGAAGCTCTAAGCTCTCTAATTACATTTACTTTTATTTCTCCAGGATATTGAACTTTTTCTTCAATCTCTTGTGCTATTTCAGTTGCAAGTAAAATTGCTTCATCATCATTTACTAACTCAGCTTTTACTATAACTCTTACTTCACGTCCAGCATTAATTGCATAAGCATTAATAACACCTGTTTTAGAAGTAGAGATATTTTCAACCTCTTCTACTCTTTTTAAGAAGCTTTCTAATACTTCTCTTCTAGCACCTGGTCTAGCTGCACTTAGCGCATCAGCAGCACATACAGCAGCAGATTCTACATTGATAGGTTCTTCATGTCCATGGTGAGCATAAATACCATTAATAACTGTATCTGGTTCATCATATCTTCTACAGATTTCAGCACCTAAATCAACATGACTACCTGGCATGTCATGTGTTAAAGCTTTTCCAATATCATGTAAAAGTCCAGCACGTCTTGCTAAAATTGCATCTCCACCCATTTGTGCAGCTACTAATCCAGCTAAATTTGCAACTTCTAATGTATGCTTTAATGCATTTTGACCATAAGAAGCTCTATATCTTAGTCTTCCCACAAGTTTGATAAGCTCTGGATGCATTGATTTAATTCCAAGCTCCATTACTACATCTTCACCCTCTTTTAGGATGTTATTATCAAACTCTGTTTTTACTTTATTATAAATCTCTTCGATTCTTGCAGGTTGAATTCTTCCATCTTCTAATAACTCTTCAATAGTTTTTGTAGCAATTGCTCTTCTATAAAGGTTAAAAGATGAAATAGTAATTGTATTTGGTGTATCATCAATAATAATATCAACACCTAATAACATTTCAAGGGCTTTAATATTTCGCCCTTCTTTACCAATAATCTTTCCTTTTGTTTCTTCATCATTAATAGGGATATTATTGATAAGCCTTTCAGCTGCAAACTCACCTGCATATCTTGTAACAGCTTGTGAGAACATATTGTTAATCTCATCTTTACTGTTTTGCTCTGCAAGTTTATATCTTTTTCTAAAAATAGAAGCAATTTCAGCCCTGCTGTCTTCTTTTACTTTTTCAAGCATAAGTTCTTTTGCTTCATCAACAGTTAAACCAGAAGCATTTTCTAAAACTTTAATAGCTTTAGTAATTTTTTCATCATAAGTTTTTTGTTGTCTTTTTAGACCATCTTTAATAGTTGTGATCTTCTCATTTTTCTCAACTATTTCAGCCTTTTGCTCTTTTATAGCTTTAAGCTCACTCTCTAAATGATGATTTAACTCTTTCTCTTTTCTTTCAATCTGAGAAAGCATATCGTCATACTCTCTTTTAGCAGCTTTGAACTCTCTATCATAATCTCTTTTTGCCTTAATTTGGGCATCCTTTAAGATTACTTTAGCCTCGTGTTCAATAACTTTAGCTTTTGCCTTTGCTTGTTCAATATAAATATCAAATTTTGCTTTATTTATTTTTTTTACTACGAATATCGTAATCGCAACACTAATAATTGCAACTACAATACCTACTACTACTAATTCCATATCAAAACCTTAATTTGTAATTACAAAATCAGCTTGAATATCGTATTTATTACTTAGTGTTTTATTCGCTTTACAAAGTGTTAGTTGAGTAAAAACAATAGTAGGTTTATAATCTAACCTATAAAAAAATCTGTCATACATTCCTTTACCAAAACCAATTCTTTTCCACTCTTTATCCATTCCCACAACTGGGACAATGGCTAAATCTATTTTTGGATGAACACAAAAAGAGTTATTTGGTTCCCTAATACCAAACCTCTTTCTTTGTAATGGCAATCTATACTTTACTAATTTAAAACTGTCCTTGTACATGAAAGGAACAAAAACATTAATTTGTTTCTTTCTTAACTTATTAATCAAAGGAAGTACATTTACTTCCATATCCATTGGAATATATAACAATATATTTTTGAAATTATATAATTCTATAAATTTTTCTAATTTCTCTACTGTCTTTTTATCTTTATATAACTTTAAAAAGCGGCTTGAAAACTCTAATCTTTTAATACATGATTTTCTGAAATCACTTTTGTGATTTTCTTTCATATTTAAGCCTTACTTGGGTAAAATTCTTACCTTAAATATTCTACCAATAAGGAATTAAAATGCAGTTTAAAAAAATAGCATTTTTAATAATTTCTGTTACACTTTTGTTTACTGGTTGTGGTTCAAAAGATGAAAAAAAAGAAATTATAAAAGAAAAGCAAACAAAATTTACACTACAAACGAATGATTTAAATAGTTTAAACATTGACGTAAAAGATAAACAAGTTTCAATACAAGAGTTACAAGGTAAAGCTGTTTTATTAAACTTTTGGGCTACTTGGTGTCCTCCATGTAGAGCTGAAATTCCGCACTTAAATAATTTAAAGAAGAAGTATAAAGGGCAACTTGAAATCGTTGGTTTTAACTTAGGAAAGAAAGATGGTACTTTATTAAGCCAAGAAGAATTAAATAGATTTATTGAAGAGTATGAAATAGGATATCCTATTACAAACAGTGAAGATAACTTCAAAATTGCAAACTTAGTTGGTCCAGTACAGAGTATTCCTACAATGTTTCTAATCGACCCAAGTGGTAAAGTAGTACAAAAATATGTTGGTGTAGTTCCAGAAGAGATGATGGAATTAGATATTGATAATGCACTTGGAAAATAGTTAATGTTTAGTTTTTTTAAAAAGAAAAAAGAAGAAGAAAAAGTTGAAGAAGAAGTAGTTCTTCAAGAACAAGAAAAGGAAACTCCTTTAGAAGAAAACCCTAAAGAAGTTATTGAAGAAAAAGTTGAAGAAGTAAAAGAAGAAGCTAAAGAAAAGCCAAAAGAAGAGACTTCATCAAAAGGTTTCTTTAGTAAAGCCTTATCAAAAACATTTGAAAATATCAAATCAGTTGTTCCTCAAAGAAAAGAGAAAATTGCCTTTGAAGATATTGAAGAGATGTTAATCGAAGCTGATATGGAATACGAAATCATTGAAAAAGCAATGGATGGTCTTCCTGAAGAGATTACAAGAAAACAGTTAAGACACAGACTTGTAATGCTTTTTGAACATGCACCAGATGTTGACCTTTCAAATCTTCCTAAACCCTTTGTTAGACTTATCATTGGAGTTAATGGAGCAGGAAAAACAACAACTATCGCAAAACTTGCTAATAGGGCTAAAAATGAAGGAAAATCAGTTATCTTAGGAGCAGGAGATACATTTAGGGCTGCTGCTATTGAACAACTTGCAACTTGGGCACAAAAAATTGATGTTCCAATTATCAAAACAAAACAAGGTCACGATGCTAGTGCAGTTGCATATGATACTATTTCATCTGCTGTTGCAAAAGATATTGATAATGTTATTATTGATACAGCTGGACGTCTTCAAACACAAACTAACTTAAGTAATGAGCTTAAGAAGATTGTAAAAGTATGTGGTAAAGCACAAGAAGGTGCTCCTCACCAAAAACTTATGATTTTAGATGGAACGCAAGGTAATACTGCAATTGCACAAGCAAAAGCCTTTAATGAAATGGTTGGTGTTGATGGAATTATTGTAACAAAACTTGATGGTACTGCAAAAGGTGGTGCACTATTCTCAATCTCAAATCAATTAGAACTTCCAATTTTCTACGTAGGAGTTGGAGAAAAACAAAATGACTTAATCGAGTTCAGCCCAGATGATTTTGTAGACTCTTTATTAGATGAGATCTACACTACTGAACAATAATTAATACTCTTTAAAGAGGTGAACCTTGAGAGCTTTAAACTCAAAACCTAACAAGTATTTATTTATAATACTTTTTATCACCTCTTTTTTTATTATCTTAATCTTTTATTTTCTAAACAATATAAACAATAGTAATAATCTTTTAAATAATCTTGAAAACTCTTTAACAACTACAAAAAACCTTTTTGAAGAACAAAAAAGATATGCCCTATCTTTGGCTATTTTATTATCAGAAGATAAAGAGATAATAAATAGTTTTCAAAGCCAAAATAGAGAAGAGAGTTTTGAAGTTGTAAATAGAAAAATAAAAAGTTTAAAACAGCTACAAGATAGTAATTTTGAAGTACAAATCCATAATGAAAACCTAACTACATATTTAAGAAGTTGGGATATAGATATAAAAGATGTTCCACTAGCCTCATTTAGGCAAGGTTTAGTAAAAGTAAAAGAGCTAAAACAACCAATTGTTTCAATTGAACTAGGAAAAAGACTTAATATAAAAGCAATCTCACCTATTATAGAAAACAATAAATATATTGGTTCAATTGAGGCAATAATTAACTTTGAGTATTTAAGTAAAGAACTAAAGAAAAAAGGCTATAAACTATTTGTTTTATTAAATAAAAAATATTTAAATATTGCAAATGAACTTAAAAATAATGATGAAATAGCAAACTATGTTTTAGTAAATAATACAAATATTAACTACCTAGAAGAGTTAAATCTTGATAGCCTAAAAGATTATGGATATATATCAAATAAGAATTTCTCTTTTGCATATTTTTCTTATTATGATTTACAAAACAATCATTTAGGATATATTTTAACTGGAATAAAAAACAACAAACACATAAATATCAACAATAGTTTTGACTATGAAACTGTGAATATTAACTCTGAGGTGAAGATAAGATGAGACTTTTATTACTTGAAGATGATTTAGATTATAGACAAAGTATCAAAGAGTATTTAGAGTCTTTAAACTACCATATTGATGACTTTGAAGATGGAGAAGAAGCATTAAGTGCAATCCATGAGAACAAATACCACCTTCTAATTCTTGATATTAGAGTTCCTACTTTAAGTGGATATGAACTAGTTAAAACAATAAGAGAAAATGGTGACAATACACCTGTTATTTATATAACTTCTTTAACAGACATAAATAATCTAAGCTTAGGATATGAGCTTGGTTGTAATGATTATATTAAAAAACCTTTTTCACCAAAAGAGTTAAAATATAGAATTGAACAACTTATAAAACTTTTTTATACAAATGAGACAAAAGAACAGATAAAACTAAAACCAGACTTCACCTATGACATTTTAAAAAAAGAGCTAAGAAGAAATAGTGAAGTTATAAACCTTACAAAAAAAGAGAGTGATGTAGTTTTTTGTTTAGTTTCAAACAAAAATCAATACATAAGTATAGAAACTCTTCGAAGTGAAGTATGGGATGATAAATATATTTGTGAAGCTGATATTAGGGTTTGTATTAAAAAAATTAGAGATAAAACCTCTAAAGAGTTTATTGTTAACCAAAGAGGTATAGGATATAAAATTGATAGAGAAGAGTAAAAACTTTATATTAAAAATATCTCTTTTTTATACTGCGATATTCTTTATCTTTATTGCTATTCCCACATATTTTTATACAAACTTAGAACTTGAAAGTTATAAAAACAATCAAAATAGAGTTCTTATTGAGTATGCTCAAAAAGTACAAAGAACTATCTATGACTTTTCAAACTCAAAAAGTGATACTTTTATTTTTCCAAAATCTTTTAAATATGAAGCAACTTTATTAACAGATAAAAAACAAATTATTTACAAAACAAGAAATCTAAACTTAGATGAAAACTCAAAGCTTTTAAGTCTAGAAGTTGAATTATCAAGTAATAGATTAAAGGCAAAATATCTAAAGGTTTCAAAAAAAATTTCCTATGAAGAGGTTTATTTAAAAATACTTATCTTATCTATATGTATTGGTCTTTTTATATTTATCTCTATTTATTTAATCATTAAAGCAAGTATTGAACCATATAAAAAAGCAAATGAATATTTAGATGCTTTTTTTAATGATGCAATGCATGAACTTAAAACACCCCTTGGAATTATCCAGCTAAATTTAGAGATGTTAGAAAGTAAAGAAGAGAACAAGAGTTCAAAAGAACTTCAAAGGTCAATAAATGCAACAAAAAATCTATTTTTAGTATATGAAGATATTGAATACTTAATAAAAGAAAAAACAGTTAAATACAATAAAGAGCAAATAGACTTTTCATATCTTTTAAAACAAAGAGTAGACCAATTTGAAAGTATAGCAAATCCTAAAAATATAAATTTAAAATTAAATATAGAAGATAACTTAACACTTTTAATAAATAGAACACATTTATTAAGAATAATAGATAACACTCTTTCAAATGCTATTAAGTATTCATTTAATGACACAGATATAACTATTAACTTATTTAAAGAAAATGAACAAATAGTATTTAGTGTAAGAAACTTTGCACCACCTATAAAAAACAAGAAAAATATCTTTGATAGATACCAAAAAGAGAACCATATAAAGGGAGGTTTTGGTATTGGACTAAATATTGTAAAAAATATTTGTAAAATAAATAATATAGATATTTTCTTAGAATCTACAAAAGAAGATGGAACAATTTTTAAATACAATTTCTTTAATTAAACTTAAACTATATTATTAAAAGTAAACATAAAAGTAACTTTATATTTGTACAATTATGCAGATTTAAAAAGGAGTTACTTATGAAACTTAACAACAAAAAACTTATTCTTGTTTCAACACTGATTGCAACACTGTTTTCTTCAAATGCTTTAGCTTTTGATAAAAAAGAGTTACAAAAAAGAAGTGATAGAGGTTTTGAAAAACCAAAGATGGAATACAAAGTTCCAGATATAGACAAACTACCAGACAATGATTATGGTAAGTTAGTAAGATATGGTAAAGAGCTTATTGTTCATACATATAAATATATTGGACCTGAAGTAGAAGATATGAGTATGAGATTTGCTGGAAATAATAACTCATGTCAAAACTGCCACTTAGATGCTGGTACAAAAAAATATTCAGCTCCTTTTATTGGAACTTATGGTGAGTTTCCACAATATAGACCAAGAGAGGATGGAATTGGTACTTTAACTGCTAGAATCAATGGTTGTATGCAAAGAAGTATGAATGGTTACCCTCTTCCTGCTGAAGGTAAAGAGATGAAAGCTATGAAAGCTTATATGCACTTCCTAAGTCAAGGTTATCCTGTAGGTGGAGCTAAAGTTGATGGAAGAAGACTTACTAAAGTAGATAGAAAAATGGTTAAAACAACTAAAGCAGATGTAGAAAATGGTAAAAAAGTTTATACAAAACACTGTGCTTCTTGTCATGGTGCAGATGGTTTAGGTGTTAAAAATGAAGGTTTAGCAAATGGTTATATGTTCCCTGCATTATGGGGTACAGATGATACATATAATAAAGGTGCAGGAATGTATAGAATCCTAAAAGCAGCAGACTTTATTAAAGCAAATATGCCATTAGGTGCAACAAAAGAGAACCCAATCTTAACAGATAAAGAGTCTTATGATGTAGCAGCATATATGAACCAAGATAGTCACTATAGACCTGAGAAAATCAACAGAACTTCAGATTTCCCAGATGATGTTGTAAAAGCTCCAGATGTTTATAGACCAAATATGGAAAACTTTGACCATAAATTTGGACCATATGGAAAAATTATAAAATAAATACTCCAAAAGAGTTAAGAAGTTTTAACTTCTTAACTACTTTTGATAAAAACTAATCTAACTCTATCGTAGATATAATTATAAATAACAGTAAATACTAAAACAAATGCTACAAAACCTATATCTAAAATAAATGCTTCAATAATCCCTATCTTCAAAGAATAAGCAATTACAGGAATTGTAGGGAACAATAATCCAAACTCAAAAAGAATTGCATGGATACATCTTGTTTTAAAACTTCTATCTTCCCTTGGTCCAGTAACAAACTTATCAAAAATCCAGTTATAAATAAAGTTCCATATCACAGCTATTGCTGTAAGAGAAATAGTTAAAGTAAAAACTGTTGTAATATTATCTTTTGTAATAAGTTTGAGAATAAGAGTAAAAATTATAACTAACAAAATCTCAAACAGTATAGAGTGAATCAACCTCTCTTTAAAACTCATATTATTATTCTAACTATCTAAAAAAGAATATATCTTTCTAAAATAACTCTCTATATTTTCAAAAGAGTGATCTCCACCCTCTTCTATTACAAGTTCTGACTCTGATAATTTTTCAGCTGCTTCACTATAATCTAATACTTCATCTTCTGTTTGTAATAAAGTCATAAAATTTTCTTGTGATTGAACTTCTTGAACTTCTAAACCTTTTAGTGTTTGGATATGTTCATTTGTTACTTCAAAAGAAGAACCATCATAATAGTTCATTGTTATACCAACTTTATCTAAAGTTTTGTATGGATAGATTGCTGGATTAATTAATACAGCTTTTAAATCATATTTATTAGCTAAATATATTGAATAATATCCACCTAAAGAAGAACCTACTAAACCTACAGTTTCATCTTTTTCTAATAATATTTCTATTAACTGCTCTAAAGTATCAATTGCAAGTTTTGGAATATGAGATAATGATGGAGCAATTAACTCTTCTTCAAAATACTCTCTAAATAAAGATGCTTTTCCTCCTTGTCCACTACTTGCAAAGCCATGGATATAAATAATTGTCATTTTTGTTCTCCTAATTTTAACTGTTTAGCTGCTAATGCATAACCACCATTTGAACCATCTACAAAGTGTACATGTTTTCCATGTCTTTCAAAGATTAAGCAAGTCATCAAAGATGAGTCAGATTTATGTATTCCATAAACTAGCTTTTTCTTTTCCTGCTCTTTTTGTAAATACTCTTCTAAAAGTTTTGTTTGCTTAAAACTTGTAGAAACTACCATTCTTAGCATATCATCAAACTTTTCATTATCTGTTGTGGAAACTATTCTTTGTTTGTATCTTCCCCACTTATCAATATCAAATCTCATTAAAAGTTTTCCAATAAGATTTAGTAACTTCAACTTTTGTCTTATTAAGAACTTACCTAAAAAACTTTGTGAAAATAACGAAGCTTCAATATCAAGATTTTTATCTTGAAAACTTAAAATCAAGCTCTCTTTTAAAATAGGGTTTCTTTTTTCATTAGAACCTAAAATCTCATCAAGTTTTTCTAAAACCGTATCATATAAACTTTCATCAAAAGCTTTAATTAAAATTGTTAAATTTTCATCTTTGGGTGTTTTTATAGCTTCCCATCTACACTCTAAGCCAGATATATCTAAAACAAATTTTTCATCTTTTTTATCTTTTATATAAAAATCTTCATTTTGCTTAAGAAGTTTATCACTTAAATCTAAACCTCCGCCTTTTATTATTGATTGATAATAATCCTTTGAAACTTCATATTTTGCAATATATAAACTTTTTTCTAGTTCATATATCTTTTTTACAGGAACAACACCTACTCTTAAATCTAAACCATAAGAAGTTTTTGCTAAATCTTTTACAGCTAAAAGTGCTTGCTTTGATTCGTCTAATAAAGATTTTGGAATAAGTAAAAAAGAGCCATCTCCACCAAAAATATAAGGAATATCAAGGTTCTCTCTTAAATTTAATATTGAGATAATAGTTAAGGCTCCAACCATGTTTATCTGCTTATATTTACCTTCTTGAATCTGTTTTGTTGAGTTTGTTACATCACTTACGAGAACATACCAAGAATCAGGGAGTTTTTTATAAACAGAAGTGTCGGAGATTTTAGAAAAATCTTTTAGTAGTTTTAAATCTTTGTAAAAGTTATCATTCATAATTTACTTCTTTTAATTAATATAATATTTTACAAGAATATCAATTATAAAGAAGTATCAAAAGAAAAGGAAAGCCCTTTTCTTTTAGAATTTAGATCGTCTAACTTCTTCTACAACTTCAGTTGCCATTTGTTTAACATTTTTAACAACATCATTTGTTTCAGAAGCAATCTCTGCATTCTCTTGTGTAGTTTTATCAAGTTGTGAAACTGCACTATTAATTTGCTCAATTCCAAGCATTTGCTCTTTTGAGTTAGTTGTAACGGTGTCAACAATACTTGTTGTATTTAAAATATTGCTGTTAAGTTGCTCATAACCTTCGTACATAGATTGAACAATTTTTCTTCCATCGTTTGTACTTGCAGTTGCACTTTCAACTAAATCTTTAATCTCTTTAGCTGCTTCAGCCGACCTATTTGCTAAGTTTCTTACTTCACCTGCAACAACTGCAAAGCCTTTTCCTGCTTCACCAGCAGTAGCAGCTTCAACAGCTGCATTAAGTGAAAGAATATTTGTTTGGAAAGCGATTTGATCAATAATAGTAATTGATTCAATAATAGCTTCAACTTGTGAGTTAATAGACTCCATAGAAGAACTAGTTTGTTTAGATAACTCTTTACCTTTATTTACTTCATTTCTTAGAGAAACTGAGTTTGCTGATAACTCATTTATATTATTTGTATTTTCTCTCATAGTTTGAGTAATCTCTTCTAAGGCTGCTGCACTCTCTTCTAAAGAAGCCGCTTGTTGATTTGCACTTACTGTTAATCTCTCCATATTTGAAGTTAGATTATCAGAACTACTATTTAACATATTTGCTGTATCTAGATTCTCTTGTAACATATGTGAAATCTCTTTACCAAGATTGTCAACTCCACTCATAAGTGAACATAACTGCCCTTTACATGATAAAGAAGTTTGCTTAGTAAAGTCTCTTTTTTCATATGCTTTTAATACATCAATTGTATGAGAAATTGTACTATTTAAACTTGCAATCATTTCATTTAAATTGTTTGTTAACTCACTTATTACTGTATTTGAAGTTTTTGCCTCAACTCTTTTTGTTAACATTCCAGCACTAACTTCACTTACGATTCTTGAAACATCTTCAATTACTCTTTCATCTTGTTTGATTGTTTCTCTAATCTTTTTGATGTTTTCATTGATTTTTACAGTCATTTTTCCTATTTCATCTTTCGTTGTAACTTCTATAAGTTCAACATCATCTTTCTCTTTATTTAAGAATGATAAAAATGATAATAGTCCTCTTTCAAACGTCTCTAGAGGGTCAACAATAGAGATTTTTGAAATATACGAAACAACTGCAATTAAAATAAGCACAATTACAATGATAATACTAACAAGAGTATAAATTAAAGAGTTTACATCATCATCAATTCCCTTTTCTATTCTTGCAATCTTCTTTTCAATGTCATCTACGTAAATACCTGTAACAATAGTCCAATTTAATTCTTCAATATATTTAGAAAATGCCATTTTCTTTAGTACTTCATCAGTCTTTGGCTTTTTATAATAGTATTCAACAAATTTGGAATCATCTTTACCTGTGTCAATTAAAGCTTTTCTAAATGCAAAACCTTTAATATCTGGTTTCATTACATCTGTTTTTTTACCGTTTAATTCAGGCTTTGTTCCATGAAAACCAAAATAGTAATCATTACCAATTTTTTCATAAGCAAAAAAGTACCCACTACCATTTAAAAATCTAGCTTTTGAAATAACATCAATAACTTTTGCTTTTGCCTCTTCTTTATCTGTAGAGTTCTTTACAATAGAATCAATTATTGTATATGCAGTCAATATTTGATTCTTTAATAGTTCTTTCTTTTCCCCAACAATAGAACTATCAAACTCTTGAATTGTCTTACCACTATTCTTATACGTTAAGTTAATAGTAATAACAGTGGTAATTAATATTGCTATTGTTACTGGAAGAATAACTAGCGCCATCAATTTCAACTTAATACTTTTAAACATCATCACTCCTTCTTATACGTAACATAATATAAACAAATTTTTTAAAAGTAAATAAATTTTTACTTAATTTTTCAATAATAATTTGATTTATAAGCTTGCAAAAAATTACTATTATGTTACATATTTATTTTAATAACAATTTTGTTTAATTAATAACATTAATACTTTTTTTATTACAGTTTGAAATATTTTTTCTTTTCTTAAAAAAACTTAACTATAATTGCATTTAGATTTAAGAAGGAATTACTAATGGCAAAAAAGAAAACATCACTTTTTGAGTGTCAAGCATGTGGAGAACAAAGTACAAAGTGGCTTGGCAAATGCCCTAACTGTGGGTCATGGGATAGTTTTATGGAATTAAACCAAGAACAACAAGAAGTTTTAAAACAAACTTCTAAAGTTATAAACACAAGTTCTAAAGCAACTCCTATTACAGATATTAAACAAGATGATGTTGTAAGATTTTCTTCAAATAACGATGAATTTGACTTAGTTTTAGGTGGAGGAATAGTTCCAGGAAGTTTAACTTTAATCGGAGGAAGTCCTGGAGTGGGAAAATCTACACTGTTACTAAAAGTGGCAGGTTCTATTGCAGCAAGTGGTAAAAAAGTTTTGTACGTTTCAGGAGAAGAGAGTTCTGGACAAATAAAACTTCGTGCTAATAGATTAGATGCAAATCATAAAGAGCTATTTTTATTAAGTGAAATTAAACTTGAAGAGATACAAGATGAACTATTAAGACAAAATTATGATGTAGTAATTATTGATTCAATTCAGACAATTTACTCTTCAAACCTAACAAGTGCACCAGGAAGTGTTTCACAAGTTAGAGAAATCACTTTTGAGCTTATGAGAAAAGCAAAAGAGTCTGATATTGCTATGTTTATTATTGGACACATTACAAAAGATGGTTCTATTGCAGGACCAAGAGTTTTAGAACATATGGTTGATACTGTTTTATATTTTGAAGGTGAAGCAAGTAAAGAGTTACGTATGTTAAGAGGCTTTAAAAATAGATTTGGTTCAACCTCTGAAATAGGTATTTTCGAAATGACACAAGAGGGACTAATCTCAGCAAAAGATATTGCTTCAAAGTTCTTTGATAAAACAAAAGCACAAGCAGGTTCAGCCTTAACTGTAACCATGGAAGGAACAAGAGCCTTAATCATAGAAGTTCAAGCTTTAGTTACTGAAAGTACTTATCCAAATCCCAAAAGAAGTGCTACAGGATTTGATGCAAATAGATTAAATATGCTTCTAGCACTCCTTGAAAAGAAAATTGATTTGCCATTAAATCACTATGATGTTTTTATAAATGTTTCTGGTGGAATAAAAATCAAAGAGAGTTCTGCTGATTTAGCTGTTATTGCAGCTATTATTTCTTCTTTTAGAGATAGACCTATTTCAAAAGAGTCTGTATTTATTGGTGAAGTTTCACTAACAGGTGAGATTAAAGATGTATATTCTATTGATTTAAGACTAAGAGAAGCCCAAGCACAAGGTATTAAAAAAGCAGTAGTTGCACAAAAACCAAATTTAAAACTTGATTTAAAAGTTTTCCCAGTAGACGAAGTTTCTAAAATGATTGAATTATTTTAGATTAATATTTTGATTGAGCTTCTCTAAGCTCAATCAACTATTTCCCTACTCTTTTATTTGCCCCAGACATTAATCTATCTTTTGTAACAATTGCTCTAGTATGAGTACACTCTCCTACTTTTCCAGCACTATCAAAAGCCTCAACCTCAAACTTATATAGTTTACCTTCCATTCCTACAAAAGTTGCCGTTGCTTTTACTATATCACCTTCAAGTGTAGGTGCAAGATGTTTTAAGTTAACTTCTACACCAACAGATAACTGCCCTTCTTCATAAAAAGGTATTAATATTTTTGCAGATGCACACTCCATAAGTGCTGTAAGTCTAGCCGTTGCAAACACTTCTGGGAAGTCATCTTCCTTTGAGATTTCTAAATTTTTTGCTAAGTCTGAAGCTTTTACTTTAAACTCAATAGTAGCTTGTGTACCTATTTCTAATTCCATTTTTGCTCCTAAAAAATTTTATTGAAATATTGTAGCAAAATTTTTCAAAATATTTTTTATTGGCTACTTTATGATTTTTTGGGTATAATCCGCGAAAATTAAATGGATAAGAAATGATTGATTTAGATAATCAAACAGACATAACAGTCGACACTTCTTCTTTAGAAGAAATTACGAAAGAAGT
Organism: Arcobacter sp. F155; assembly: GCF_004116455.1. Classification (NCBI taxonomy): domain Bacteria; kingdom Pseudomonadati; phylum Campylobacterota; class Epsilonproteobacteria; order Campylobacterales; family Arcobacteraceae; genus Arcobacter; species Arcobacter sp. F155. The sequence continues at coordinate 171,234 of NZ_PDJU01000001.1, read as the reverse complement.
AACTTCAAAAGATATAGAACTAATAATTGTAAAAAATGAAGAGATTCAAGTTTTAAATAAAGAGCATAGAAATATTGATAAAGCAACTGATGTTTTATCTTTTCCATTAGAGTTTGATATGCCAAATATGCCATTAGGATCAATTGTTATTTCTATAGATTTTGTAGATGAAAAATCAAAAGAGTACAAGCATAGTTTTGAAGATGAATTAAAACTTTTGTTTATTCATGGATTACTTCATTTAGTAGGCTTTGACCATGAAGTTGATAATGGTGAGCATCGTCAAAAAGAAGAAGAGTTGATTAAGAAATTTAATTTACCAAATAGTTTAATAGTAAGGAACTCATAAATGGATTTTTTGATATTTGTAGTATCAATGGGAGCACTAATTTATGGTGCAGAGTTTATCATACAGCAAAGTGAAAAAATTGCACTTCACTATAATATTTCACACTTTGTTATAGGTGCAACTCTAATTGCTTTAGGTACAAGTTTACCAGAAATGGCTGTTTCAATGTCTGCTTCAATGAAAGGAAGTGGTGATATTGCTGTTGCAAATGTAATTGGAAGTACAATTTTTAATATTGCTATGGTTTTAGGTGCTGTTTTTCTTCTTGCTAAAAAAATCACTCCAGATAGAGATTTATTTGCAAAAGATTCAGCATGGTCACTTTTCCCTATTTTAGTATTTATTCTTATGGCAATTGATGGGAAACTAAATATTGTAGATGGTATTTTATTCCTTTGCTTAATGGGAGCATATTTATTATTCTTAATAGGTTCAAATCAAGTTGATGACATAGATGAAGAATTAGCAAAAGAGAAGTTTGCATGGCCTAAAACTTTAGCTTTATTAATTGTTGGTTTTGTGTTTGTAGTAGTAGGTGCAGATTTTGCTATTGATAGTGCAGGAAATATTGCAAGATCATTTGGTATTAGTGAGTGGGTAATTGGATTATTCTTAGTTGCATTTGGTACATCTTTACCAGAACTTACTATCTCTATTAAATCAGCTTTAAATAATAATGCTGATTTAGCAATTGGAAATATTATCGGTTCAAACGTTGCAAACTTTACAATGGTATTAGGTGTGAGTTCAATAGTTAATACTTTAAATGTTGATTTAAGTAAAAACTTCTTTGATATTGCTGCTGCGTTTATAGTATCACTTATGTTAGTATTTATAACTGCTAATAAACTTTATAATAAAAGTGCTGGTATTGTATTAATAGTAGTACTTGGATTAGTTATTCAAAATAGTCTTTAAGACTATTTTGAACTATTTCTGACAAGATTTACAAAGTCCAGAAAAAACTACATCTACATTTTGAATTTGAAATGCAGACTCTTCTTTAATTGAGCTTTGTAATATTGATGTATCTATTGTAATATCTTCTATCTTTCCACATGAAGAACATACTAAATGAGAATGCTCTTCTTTTGCTAACTCATAAACTGATTTAGCTTCAGGAATTTTTACTTCATTTAAAAATACCTTTTCTACCATAGCATTTACATTTTTGTAAATTGTTGCAAGAGAAATAGAAGGAAATTTTTCTAATAATTTCTTATAAAGTTCATCAATATTCATATGTCCATTAGAGTATAGCTCTTCAACGATTGCAACTCTTTGTGGAGTTACTTTTAAATTATACTCTTTTAATAATAGTGAACTATTCATCATCTTTTCAACCTTTCCTGCTTAGAATAATACTAAAAACTTTTTTAGTTTCTTATTTGCAGAGTTTTATATTGTGAATAATATACAAAAAATGTAAAATAGATTTTATTAATTAATTTTAGTAGAAGATAATAATTTTCCTTTAAGGTTTACTAAACTATAATTATCAAAAGAAAAAAATTATCCATAGGAGAATATTATGAAAAAACAAATTAAACAATTAAAAGTATTACAAGCAAGTTCGCTAGTTATGTTCACAAAACTACATAACTATCACTGGAATATCAAAGGTATGCAATTTTTCCCAATCCATGAAATGACAGAAAAAATGTATGAACAATTTAGCACACTATATGATGATTGTGCAGAAAGAGTATTACAATTAGGAGATAAACCTTATGTATTACTAGGTGATTTAGAGAAAAACTCTTTAATTAAAGAAGATAAAAAAACTGACTTTACAGCTGAATATGTATTAAAAAATATTTTAGCTGATTTTGAGACTCTATTAAAAGAGTTTAAAAAATTATCTAAAATAGCAGATGAAAATGATGACACTACTACAGTTGCTTTTGCAGATGACAATGTTGCTCATTTAGAAAAAAATATTTGGATGATAAAAGCTACTCTATCTTAATATTCATTCTTAAGCTTAGGTGAACTATAATTTTCTCTAATAATAGTTCACCTTATAAATCTATTTAATATTAATATGCAAAGGAAAAAATTAATGAGACAATATGAATCGTTCAGATGTAATAAATGTGGTAATGTAGTAGAAGTACAAAAAGTTGGTGGTGGAGAACTTCACTGTTGTGGTGAAAAAATGGAAATGATTACTGAGAACCTAACTGCTGTAAATCTTATGAAAGCCTTTGCTGGTGAGTCTATGGCAAGAAATAAATATGAATATTTTGCAAAAATTGCCCAAAAAGAAGGATACAGAGATATCGCTGCACATTTCCAAAGAGCTGCAGATAATGAAAAAATGCATGCTAAACTTGAATTAAGAGCCTGTAACGAATTACTTACAGGAAAAGAGTTTGGAGATACAGCTGAAAACCTAAAAGTTGCAATTGCAGGTGAAAGTTATGAAAATGAAACTATGTACCCAGACTTTGCAAAAATTGCTAAAGATGATGGTCACAAACAAATCTCAACTATGTTAAAACTTATTGGAAATATTGAAGTTGAACATGAAAATATGTATAAAGAGCTACTTGCAAGACTTGAAGCAGGTGAAGAGTTTGTAAGTGAAGATGAAGAGGAAGAGTGGATTTGTGAAGTTTGTGGACATGTTCATAGAGGTAAAAAAGCTCTAAAAATGTGCCCAGTTTGTAAGCATCCACAAGAGTATCAATCAAGATTAAATAGCAAAAAATAATTATTAAATCAATTCTTTGATAAAATATCTTCTTTTAGGAGATATTTTTGATAAGAGTTTTTACCTTTTTATTTTTCTTACCCATACTACTGTTGGCTAAAGAGTTTTCACTAGCTTCATATAATGTAGAAAACTTTTTTGATTTAAACTATAACAAAACAGAGTATAAAGAGTACAAACCCAATACAAACACTAACTGGAATAAAAAAACCTTTCAAATAAAACTAAATAATATTGTAAAAGTTCTAAAGGATTTAGATGCAGATATTGTTGCTTTGCAAGAGATTGAAAATAAAGAACTACTAAAACTTCTTCAAAAAAAACTTCCAAGATATAAATATATATCTTTTAGTAAATATTCAAATGCAAGTGTTGGATTAGGCTTTTTAAGTAAAATTGAAATAGTAGATGAAAAAGCTATTAATATAAAATTTTCTAATAAAATATACAGACCTATTTTAGAAACAACCTTTAAATTAAACAACAATGAGTTCAAAATCTTTAATAATCACTGGCCATCAAAAAGAGTAGCAGAGAGTTTTCGTATAAAGTTTGCAAAAAAACTTTTTGATAGATTAGAAAATCTTCCAAGAGATTATGACTATATTTTATTAGGTGATTTTAACTCAAACTATAATGAATATGAAACAATTTTTTATGAAAAAAGATTAAATAATACAAATGGGGTAACTGGTATAAATCATGTTTTAAACAGTTTTATAAACAATCATTTAGTAACAGTAAATGACATGAAAGACTCTTCAAAACTACTTCACTATAACCCTTGGCTTGAACTAAACATACCTGAAAGATTTTCAAGTAAATTTAGAGGAAGAAATATAACTGCTGATAATTTTCTACTTCCTATTTCCATGTTTGATACAAAAGGGTTTATATATAAACAAAATAGTTTTAAAGTATTTAAACCAAAATATCTGTATAAAAACAAAAGAATAAATAGATGGCAAGTAAAAAATAGAGTCCAAAAAGGAACTGGGTATTCTGACCATCTTCCTATCATAGCAAAGTTCACTACTAAGCCTCAAAAAAAAATAGAAGTTCCAAATATAAAGATGATAAGAGACCTATACAAAATAGAAAAGCTCAATGAATCAATTACTTTAAAAAACTGTATTGTTCTTTTAAAACACCAAGAGTTTGCAATAATCAAACAAAAAAACAGTAGAGCAATCTTAATCTATAAAAATATCGAGAACTTAAGCGAAGGTTTCTCCTATGATTTAAAGATAGAACAAATAAAAACATTCAAAGGATTAAAAGAAGTTATTGATTTTGAAATAGTAAACTACAATGGAAAAATTTTAGAGTATAAACAGCTTTATAAAAAAGACTTAAATTTATTTAATATAAAAAATCAAAATGAGATAATAACAGATATAAAGGGTACCTACAAAAAAGGCTATTTATATTTTGATAATAAAAAAATAGCAATTTATTTCAAAAATAAAAGTTTTATTCCTAAAAATGGCTCTTCTATTATTATAAAAAGAGCACAATTAGGATATTATGTCAACAAAATTCAATTAGTAGTATTTAATAAAAGTGATATAATATATGTTAATTAAGTCAATATTTACAAACAGTAGTGGTATTTTAGTTTCTAGGATTTTAGGATTTATAAGAGATTTACTAACTGCTTCAATCTTAGGTGCAAATATCTATTCAGATATCTTTTTTGTAGCCTTTAAATTACCAAACCTTTTTAGAAGAATATTTGCAGAAGGAGCTTTTACACAAGCTTTTATTCCTTCTTATGCAAAATCAAAATATAAAATTAGATTCTCTTCAATTATATTTTTGCAACTGTTCGCATTTTTGATTTTCTTATCCCTTGTAGTAACTTTGTTTTCAACTCTTATTACAAAAGCTATTGCTTTAGGTTTTGATGAACAAACCATAAATCTAGCTGCACCACTAGTGGCAATAAATTTTTACTATTTACCACTTATTTTTGTAGTAACATTTATGGCTGCACTTTTACAGTATAAACACCATTTTGCAACTACAGCCTTTTCAACAGCTTTATTAAACTTAGCACTTATAGCAGCACTTTTAATATCTAAAGATTTAGAGAAATATGAAATCACTTTTTACCTTTCATATGGTGTATTAGCAGGTGGATTTTTACAAGTATTAGTTCATCTTCTTGCTGTAAAAAAATATAATCTATGTAAAATATTCACTTTTAGAAAACACAAGAAAAAAGAAGAGAATAGATTTTATAAAAGCTTCTTTGGGGCAACACTTGGAAGTTCAACTGCTCATATCTCAGCTTTTTTAGATACTTGGCTTGCTTCATTCTTAGTTAGTGGTTCAATTTCGTACCTTTATTATGCAAATAGAGTTTTTCAACTTCCCCTTGCTCTTTTTGCTATTGCAACATCGGTTGCCCTATTTCCTATGATTGCAAAAGCGATAAAAAACAAAGATGAAAACAGAGCTTTAAAACTTATGAAAAAATCTTCTATCATACTTATAGGATTACTTTCTCTTGCAACTTTAATAGGAATAGTTTTTGACAATGAAATTATTTGGCTTTTATTTGAAAGAGGAGCTTTTAGTAGTACTGATACAACAAATACTGCACTTATTTTAACAATGTATTTAATTGGTCTTTTACCCTATGGTTTAGCAAAGATTTTTTCACTATGGCTTTACTCACATGAAAAGCAATTTTTAGCTGCTAAAATCTCTATGAAAGCATTGGCTTTTAATATTGTATTTTCATTACTTCTTATAAAACCATATGGTGCAGCTGGACTTGCTTTTGCAAGTACACTTAGTGGTTTTATTCTTTTAATACTTACATTAAAAGAGTTTGGTTTAAAAAATCTTAAAACATTGTATTTTAGTAAAATTTAGATATAATATTAACTTTTTAAAACAAAATATAGGACTATAATGAAACAATTTTTTAAATATTACTTACCTTATTATAAAAACTACAAATTAAAAATATTTTTTGCTTTAATAGGTATTTTAGGGGTTGCAGGAGGAAGTGCTGGACTTGCTTATATTGTAAAACCTTTACTTGACCAAGTTTTCATTGAAAAAGACCAGCAAATGCTTTATATAGTACCAATTTTATTAATTGTTGTACAAACGGCACAAGGTGTTGGTAAATATATTCAAATCTACTACACTTCATATATTGGACAAGATATAATCAGAGTTGTTAGAGATAAACTACTTGCACATATTTTGACTTTAGATATAGACTTTTTCCAAAAGAAACATGGTGGAGAGCTTATTTCAAGAGTAACAAATGATATTAATAAAATCCAATCTGCTGTATCAAGTCAAATAGCAGGTATGATTAGAGAGTTCTTAACAATTATTGCTTTAATTGGTGTTGTTATTTATCAAAGTGCAGAACTAGCATTCTATGGACTTGTAGTTATGCCTTTAGCTATTTATCCACTTACAGTTTTAGCAAAAAAGATGAAGAAACTTTCATTTAGATCTCAAGAAAAAGCTTCTGATATTACATCACATTTAAGTGAAATTTTCAACAATGTTGAAATCATAAAAGCAAACTCAACAGAAAGAACAGAGCTTGACAAATTTGAAAAACACAATAAAAAGTTTTTTGATATCAATATAAAATCAGTTAAAACATCAGAGCTAACTTCTCCTTTAATGGAGTTTTTAGGTGCTATTGCAGCAGCTATTGTTATAGTTTATGGTGGTAGTTTAGTAATAGAAGGTGAAATGACAACAGGTACATTTATGTCATTTATTGCAGCACTTTTTATGCTTTATGCACCAATTAAAAGATTATCAACAATCTATAATAAACTTCAAAGTGCTATTGCTGCCCATGAAAGAATTCTTTCTGTTTATGAGATTAAACCTACTATTTTGACAGGTGAAAAAAATATTCCTTCAAAGGTTCAAACAATTGAATTTAAAGATGTAGAACTAAAGTATGATGACTTTGTTGCTTTAAAAAATATTAAACTAAATGCTATAAGAGGTGAAAAAGTTGCCCTTGTTGGAGATAGTGGTGGAGGAAAATCTTCACTAATTAATCTTCTAATTAGATTTTATGATACAAGCAAAGGTCAGATTCTATTTAATGACACTTGTCTTAGGGATATCTGTATTAAAGATTTAAGAAAGAATATCTCTGTTGTTACTCAAAGAGTTTATATCTTCAATGATAGTGTTGCTTCAAATGTTGCATATGGTGAAGAGTTAGATGAAGAAAGAGTAATTGAAGCTTTAAAGCAAGCCCATGCATTTGATTTTGTAGAACAACTTGAAAATGGTATTCACACTACTTTAGATGAGTTTGGGACAAACTTAAGTGGTGGTCAAAGACAAAGAATTGCTATTGCAAGAGCATTATATAAAAACCCTCAAATTCTTATACTAGATGAGGCAACATCAGCCTTAGATAATGAGAGTGAATCTATTATTTCTGAAGTTATAGATGAAGTATCTCAAGATAGATTTGTTTTTGTTATTGCACATAGATTAAGCACAATTAAAAATGCTGATAAAATAGCCGTATTTAGAAAAGGTGAAATAGTTTGTGTAGGTAATGAAGAAGAGTTATTAAATAATTGTAAAGAGTATCAAAGACTTTACAATCTTGCAAATATCTAATATCAAGTTTTTTTCAATACTTTTTAGATAAAATGTTGAAATTTCATAAAAAAGGAAATATTTGTTTACCTATAACACATTAAAGAAAATATTATTTTTGTTTCAACCTGAAACTGCTCACCATTTGGGAGAGTATGGATTAAGAGTTTTACCTAACTGTAAATTGCTTAATAATTATATGGTAAAGAAAAATTTTGTGATGAGCCCAAAACTTACACAAGAAGTTTTTGGCATTGAATTTAAAAACCCAGTAGGACTTGCTGCAGGTTTTGATAAAAATGCAACTATGATTAAATCTATGCCTGCACTTGGATTTGGTTTTACTGAAATTGGAACAATGACTCCAAGAGCTCAAGATGGAAATCCTAAACCAAGAATGTTTAGATACCCTGAGCAAAAATCAGTTCAAAATGCAATGGGATTTAACAATGAAGGTTCTGCAAAAGTATTAGAGAACTTAAAAAAAGTTTATCCTTTTACTATTCCTGTTGGTGCTAATATTGGTAAAAACAAAACAACACCAGAAGAGCATGCTCTTTTAGATTATAAAGCTTTAATTAGAAAGTTTAAAGACACAAGTGATTATTTAGTAATAAATATTTCTAGTCCAAATACTCCTAATTTAAGAGATTTACAAAATGAAAAGTTTATCAATGAGTTATTTGGTATGGCTAAAGAGCTTACAGATAAACCAATATTTCTAAAAATCGCTCCTGATATGGAAGTTGATGTAGCAATTGAATTATGTAATACAGCTGTAAATGCAGGAGCTGCAGGTATTATTGCTACAAATACAACAATTGATTATTCACTTGTACCAAACTGTCAAGACTTTGGTGGTTTAAGTGGTGAATGCTTAAAAGAAAAGTCTAGAGACCTGTTTGCTGAAATTGCAAAAGAGTTATATGGAAAAACAGTTCTAATCTCTGTTGGTGGTATCTCAACAGGAGAAGAAGCATACAAAAGATTAAAGCTTGGAGCAACACTTGTTCAAGCTTATTCTGGACTTGTATTTGAAGGTCCTTCAATGGTTAGAAAAATCAATGAAGAGATTTTAGAACTTATGCAAAAAGATGGATTTAATAGCATTTCTGAAGTAATTGGTTCAGATTTAAAATAGAAAAAAATAGGAAAAGATATGAGTATAAAAAAGTTTAGATTATTTATAACATGCTTTTCACTATTCATTATTTTTACGGGAGAGTTAATGGCTAATAGTTTATTAAAATATCATACTAAAACATTAGATAATGGCCTAGAAATTGTTGCTATACCGATGGACAATGGTTCAAACGTAGTTTCTACAAATATTTTCTACAATGTAGGAAGTAGAAATGAAGTTATGGGTAAAAGTGGAATTGCACATATGCTTGAACACTTAAACTTCAAATCTACAAAAAATTTAGAAGCTGGTGAATTTGATGAAGTTGTAAAAGGTTTTGGTGGAGTTAATAATGCTTCAACATCATTTGATTACACAAAATATTTCATCAAATCAAGTTCAAAAAACATGAACAAGTCTTTAGAGCTTTTTGCTGAGTTAATGGAAAATTTAACATTAAAAGATGAAGAGTTTCAACCAGAAAGAGATGTAGTAGCAGAAGAAAGAAGATGGAGAACTGATAATAACCCAATGGGATATTTACAGTATAGACTATTTAATAACACATATATCTATCATCCATATCACTGGACTCCTATTGGATTTACACAAGACATCAAAAACTGGACAATTGAAGATATTAAAGATTTCCATTCTACATATTATCAACCAAAAAATGCAGTTATAGTTGTAGCTGGTGATATTAGTAAAGAAGAAGTTTTTGAAGCTAGTGAAAAGTACTTTTCAAATATTAAAAACAAAAAAGAGATTCCTGAGACTATTCATACAGTAGAACCTGTACAAGATGGTGAAAAGAATATTACTATCTATAAAGATAGCCAAGTTGAAATGCTTGCTGTTTCATATCATATTCCAAACTATAAACATGAAGATCAAGTTGCACTAAGTGCATTAAGTGAACTTCTAAGTTCTGGGAAAAGCTCATATTTACAAAAAATACTTGTAGATGAAAAAAGATTAGTTAACTCTGTTTATGCTTATAACTTAGAATTAACAGACCCAGGTGTTTTTCTTTTTGTAGCTGTTTGTAATGAGGGAATCAAAGCAAAAGATGTAAAAAAAGAGATTGATACAATCATTCAAAACATCAAAGATGGAAAAATAACTAAAAAAGAAGTTGAAAGAATTAAGATAAATACAAAAGCTGATTTTATTTTTTCACTTGAAAATTCAAGCTCTGTAGCTTCACTTTATGGTAGTTACTTTGTAAGAGGAAATGTTAAACCTCTTTTTGAATATGAAGAGAATATTGAAAAACTGAAAAGAAAAGATATTTCAAAAGTTGCAAAAAAATATTTAACAAAGAAAAATTCAACAACAGTTATATTAAAAAAAGAAAAATAATTTACGAAGGGAAGAAATATATGGAAATTATTACTGGTGCAATGACCGCTTTAATAACACCATTTAAAAATGGAAAAGTAGATTTAGAAAAATACGAATCTCTAATTAAAAGACAAATTGAACAAGGTATTGATGTAGTTGTTCCAGTGGGAACAACAGGAGAAAGTGCTACTTTATCACATGCTGAACACAAAGACTGTATCTCTGTAGCAGTTGCAACTTGTAAAGGAACAAACGCTAAGGTTATAGCTGGTGCTGGTTCAAATGCTACACATGAAGCTTGTGATATTGCAAAACACGCACAATCAGTGGGAGCAGATGGACTATTATCTGTTACACCATATTATAATAAACCAACACAAGAAGGTTTATACCAACACTATAAAGCAATTGCAAACTCTGTTGAGATTCCATTTATGCTTTATAATGTACCTGGAAGAACAGGTGTAGAAATTGAGACTGATACAATTGTAAGATTATATGATGATATTTCAAATATTTATGCAATCAAAGAAGCAAGTGGTTCAGTAGAAAAAATCGTTGAGCTACAATCTAAAAGAAAAGATTTAGTAATTGTATCAGGTGAAGATGGTATTGACTTCCCTATTTTAGCAAGTGGTGGTAAAGGTAATATTTCTGTAACAGCTAATATTTTACCTAATTTAAAATCTAAGCTTGTTCACTCTGTTTTTGACGGAGACTTTGCAACTGCAAAAAAAATCAATGAGGATTTATTTCCTCTAAACTCTGTACTTTTCTGTGAAAGTAATCCTATTCCAATTAAAGCAGCAATGTATATTGCAGGATTATTAGATACATTAGAGTATAGACTTCCTTTAACTGTACCAAGTGCAGAAACAATGAAAAAATTAGAAGAAACTTTAAAAAACTATGAGGTGATTAAATAATGAGTAACGAAATGAAAGGTAAAACTTTAGTAATTTCTGGTGGTACAAAAGGTATCGGTAAAGAGTGTGTATATAAATTTGCAAGTAATGGTGTAAATGTAGCTTTTACATATAACTCTAATTCAGAAATTGCTGAAAATATATGCAAAGATGTTGAAGAAAAATTTGGCGTTAAATGTAAAGCATATCCTTTTAATGTTTTAGAACCAGAAAAATATAAAGAATTATTTTTAGAAATTGATAAAGACTTTGATAGAGTTGACTTCTTTATTTCAAATGCAATGATTTATGGTAGAGCTGTTGTTGGTGGATATGGTAAATTTATGAAACTAAAACCTAGAGGATTAAATAATATCTATACTGCAACAGTAAATGCTTTTGTATGTGGTGCACAACAAGCAGCTAAAAGAATGGAAAAAGTTGGTGGAGGAGCTATTGTTTCTTTATCTTCTACTGGAAACTTAGTATATATTGAAAACTACTCAGGTCACGGTACAAATAAAGCAGCTGTAGAAGCTATGGTTAGATATGCTGCAACAGAACTTGGAGAGATGAATATTAGAGTAAATGCAGTATCTGGTGGTCCTATTGATACAGATGCTTTAAAAGCATTTACAAACTATGAAGAAGTTAAAGCTAAAACTGCTGAATATTCTCCATTAAATAGAATTGGTCAACCTGAAGACCTAGCACAATCTTGTTACTTCTTATGTACAAATGATGCTTCATGGGTTACAGGTCATACACTAATCGTTGATGGCGGGACAACGTTTAAATAATGTCTAAAGCCTTAAACTTACCAAATGCTTTGGCTCTTTTCAGAATAGCATTAGCCCCGCTAATGCTATGGTTCTTAGTGGAAAGAGACTTTTCTCTTTTTGCTTCTTGGCACCCTTCTTGGTTTGATTACTTTGCTGGTTTAATTTTTGTAATTGCATCTGTTACTGATTTCTTTGATGGTTTTATTGCTAGAAAATGGGATCAAATGACAAAATTAGGTGCAATTTTAGATCCACTTGCAGACAAAATGTTAATGCTTGCTGGATTTATTGGTCTTATGATTATTGATAGAGCTTCTGCTTGGGCAGTATTTTTAATACTTTCAAGGGAATTTTTTATCACAGGACTTCGTGTTGTTGCTGTAAGTGAAGGTAAAAGTGTTGCTTCTACAATGGCAGGAAAAATTAAAACTGTTGTTCAAATGATTGCTATAGGGTTCTTAATTATGAACTGGCCATTTGCAACTGCACTTTTATGGATTGCAGTAATTTTAACTTTATATTCTGGATATGAATATTTAAGAGATTACTATAAGATATAACCATAAGGAAAACAATTGGGTACTATAACTTTTTTACTTGTACTTTCATTTTTAGTATTCTTTCATGAGTTAGGACATTTTTTAGCTGCAAGATACTTTGGAGTAACTGTAAATGTTTTTTCAATTGGATTTGGAAAACAAATTTACTCTAAAGTATGGAGAGGAACAAGATGGCAAATTGCTTTAATTCCTCTTGGTGGTTATGTTCAAATGAAAGGTCAAGATGATACAAAACCTGGTCTTCATGAAGATGGAAGTGACTCATATAACAATAAAAAGCCTTGGCAAAGAATAGTTATACTTTTTGCAGGTCCTTTTGCAAACTTTATTCTTGCTGCTATTTTATACTTTGTAATTGCCCTAGCAGGTGCAAACTCTTTAAGCCCTACTGTAGGAAAAGTTCAAGAAAACTCTCCTGCTCTTAAAGCTGGAATTAAAGCTGGTGATGAAATTATTAGAATTAATGACACTGAAGTTAAAACATGGGAACAAATAGGTGAAACTATCACTTCTACAAATGGTGCCTTACAATTTTATATAAAAAGAGATGGACAACTTATTTCTAAAGTTATTAATCCTCATATCTCTGATGCACAAAATATGTTTAGGGAAAATATCAAAAAAAGAATGATAGGTATCTCTCCTGCGCCAAAAGTAGTAACAATTTACCATGACCCAATAAGTGCTATCTCTTTTGCTTGGGATAAAACAGTTGAATCATCTAAAATGATTTTCTTAGGAGTTCAAAAACTAATTCAAGGAATAATTCCAAGTAGTGAAATTGGTGGAGTGATTACTATTGGAAAAGTTATCTCAGATGCAAGTGAATCATCAATAATTGCCCTACTTGCAATTACTGCTTTGATTTCTGTTAACTTAGGAGTATTAAACTTACTTCCTATTCCAGCTCTTGATGGTGGACATATTATGTTTAACCTATATGAGATTATTGCAAGAAGAAAACCAAGTGATAGAGTATTTATGTATTTAACTATCATGGGATGGGTAATTTTAGCTTCACTAATGCTTCTTGGTATATATAACGATATTAATAGATTATTTTTAGGATAAATAAATGGATAAAACTAAAGCTGTAGAAAATTTAGACAAAGTTATTTCAAAAGTAGAAGCTGCAAGACTTAGAGTATCTGAACACCATATTGTAAAAATCATTGGTATTTCAAAATACTCTACTAGTGAAGATGTAGCCACTTTATATAGTGCTGGTCAAAGAGCTTTTGGGGAAAATAAAGTTCAAGATTTAAAACAAAAATCTACTGACTTAGAAGAACTTCCTCTTGAATGGCATTTTGTAGGAAGACTACAAAAAAATAAAATCAATAACTTAATTGATTTAAACCCTACTTTAGTACAATCACTTGACTCTTTAGAGTTAGCTCAAGAGTTAAATAAAAAACTTGAAGCTAAGAATAAAAAGATGTCATGCCTACTTCAAATAAACTCAGCAAAAGAAGATAGTAAAACAGGTGTTATGCCAGAAGATGCTATTGAAATATATGAGAAGATTTTAAATGAGTGTCCAAATATAAGACTTAAAGGTGTTATGAGTATTGGGGCACATGTTGAGGATAGAAATATTATAAAAGACTCTTTTACTACTACAAAGTCTATTTTTGACGAACTAAAAAAACATGGAGCAAAATATTGTTCTATGGGAATGAGCTCAGATTTTGAACTAGCTATTGCTTGCGGTTCAAATATGATTAGAGTTGGTTCAACACTATTTAAATAAAAGATTTTTTCTTTTATTTAAATCTCCTTGTTCTAAAAATACACAAGATTCTCAAAATTCTATTGCTTCTTTAATCTTTTTCAAATAAAATCCATCAAAATTACATTTGAAGGAATATAATGAAAAAACTTACACTTTCACTACTATTATCTACTGCAACACTGTTTGCACACCAAATTACTGCACAAAAAGCAGAAAACAACACATATAAAGCAAGTTTCTGGGCTCATGGAGAGTTCCAAGAATATAAATCAAGTCAATTAAAAGGTGCTTTAGCTTTTGATATTAACAACAAAGAGATTAATACAGGAATCGATTACTCAAAAAAACAACCTGTTTTATTAACTGCTAAAAAACCTGCGATGATGAGTTTAATCTTTGATGCTGGTTATTGGGTTAAAGGTGAAAATGGATATGAGAATGTTGACCCATCAAAATATGATGGTATCGTTTACAATACTCTAAAAAGTATTAAATATGGAAAAAGATTCTTTGACTGGAATGAAAGTTTTCTAAAACCATCTGGACTTCCTCTTGAGGTTGTACCTTTAATTAATCCACTTACAATAAAAGTTGGTGATAAACTACCTGTACTTGTTATTAAAGATGGAAAAGCTTTAGAAGGTGCTGGTTTTGAAACATCTGATTATGAAGACTTAAATATAAAAACAAATAAATATGGTATTGCAAATATCCCTGTAAAATCAAAAGGTTTACAAATTATTGCAGCTCAATACTATACAAGTGAATTAAGTGACCCAAAAGTAAGTAATATCACTATTCAAAGTAGTATCTCATTTGAAGTTAAGTAATTATGTTGTTTAAAACTCTATTATTTACTTTTATATTAAACATTTCACTATTTGCCCATGGTGTATTCTATGATATTGTTGATGGTGCGGTAGGAGTTAGAGTAACTGCACCAAACAATATAGCAATTGATAATGCAAAGGTTACTATTTATGCTCCTGAGAGTTCACTTCCATTTACAAAGGGTAAGACAGACCTAAATGGAAATTTTGCATTTATTCCAGATTCACATGGTAAATGGAGAGTTGATATTGATGTTCCTAGTGACCATGGTTCACACCTAAAAAGTTTTCATATTACAGTTGATGAAAACAAAAATGTAAAAGAGTTTGAAAAAACTCCATATGATAGATACCTAAATATGATTTCTGCTTTAGGTTTCTTATTTGGTATTTTTGGACTAATTACATTAATAAAATCAAGAAAAAAAGATACAAATTAATTTTTGTATCTTTAAAAAAATAACTATTTATATAACTTTCTTTTTTATTTATTCTAATTATTATTAAAGAACATTTTTCATATTTTCAAATAGCTCTTATACTCCTATATATAGCTTCTTCAGTAGTATTTTACATTTATAACAAAAAACTTTTAATTTGTAAATAAAAGTGTAAAATAAAATATGGTACAATCTTTATAATTTTATGAATATTTATAAATATTTTAAAGGCACTTAATGGATAATGTAATTGATGTTAAAAAATGGTTGACTAAAAAAGGAATAGAAAATTTTACTATTTCAGAAGATTTATATATCACTGTTCACGGTAGTGTAAATCTTGAAGGAAAAATTGATGAGCCAGAACTTCCTGTAAAATTTGATGTTGTAGATGGATATTTCAATGTGTCAAACAATAATTTAACAAGCCTAAAAGGTTCTCCTAAAAAAGTAGTAAGAGACTTTAACTGTTCACATAATCAATTAACATCACTTTTTGGTGCTCCAAATGAAGTTGGAGACTTTGACTGTTCAAATAATGAAATCAAAAATAACCTTTCATATGGACCAAAAGAAGTTGCTGGATATTATAACTGTTCGAATAATAGATTAGAGTCTATTGAGGGTGCTCCAAGAAGTATTACAAACTACTTTAACTGTTCAAATAATGTAATTACATCTTTAGAAGGTGGACCAAAATATGTAGAAGGTACTTTTGACTGTTCTAAAAATAGATTAGAACTTTTAAGAGGTGGTCCAATTACTGTTGGTCAAGACTATGTGTGTTATTGGAATCAACTTAAAAACCTAAATGATATTGCAGATGAAATTTCATGGAATCTATTTACTGATATCTCTTTAAACCATATTTCTAGAAACTTTGATGAAGAAAAGAAGATGTGGAAATATAAAGGTGAAGAAGTTATTGGTCACATCTATAAACCACTTCTTGCCTTAACTACAAGAGATGAAGTAGAAAGATGGCTTCATAGAATGGGTATCAAAAAATATCATGTTTTACCAGATAACTCAGTAAGAGTTCATGGAGATGTAAGACTTGCAGGAAAGTTAGAAAACCTTTCAAAACTTCCCCTTAGATTTCATGAAGTTGAAGGTGACTTTGATGTAAGTGATAATGAACTTACAACACTTGAAGGAAGTCCAAAAAGAGTTGATGGAGATTTTTTAGCCTTTAAAAATGAATTAGTTTCCCTAAAAGGTGGACCAATTGAAGTAAATAAAAACTTCATTGTATTAAGAAACAACATTACATCTTTAGAGTATGCACCAGTAAGAGTAAAAGAAGACTTTATTTGTTCACACAATCCTGTTAAATCTTTAGTTGGATTAGTTGCAGTTGGTGGATATGTATTTACAAATGTTTATGTTGAAGATGTAAAATCTCAAGAGTTTGTTTATAACACTGTTAAAACTTATAAATATAAAGGTGATAGCCTTATTGCTTATATTGAAAAAGAGTTTAAAGTATTAACAGAAGAAGAGCAAGTATTTGAAAGAACAAGAAAAAACCTTCAAACTGTTATTGGTAAAATGATAAATAACGATACTCTTAAAAAAGAGATGATTAACGATACTTTAATTAATAACCTTACAAAATATAACTTAGATGATTTAAAAGAGATGGTTTTACTTATTAAAAACCCTCCTAAAACTGAGGTTAAAAAAGAACTTAGTGAAAGTGAAATTCTAAGTAAAGTATTTGAAGAAGAGCTTTAATAGTTCTTCTTTTCTTCTAAAATATAACTAAAATAAATATATTTAATAGCTTCTTTTTGATAAAATAATTTCCTAAATCATTTAAAAGGAAATACATGAAAAAGAGTATTCTACATTCTTTAGTTCTTTCATTATTAGCTTTACTGTTTGTTGGTTGCGGAATCAATAAAGTATATAATGTTGAGACAAAAAACTTCTCTACAAAAACTCAAAACCAAACTGTTTACAATGCAATTATCCAATCAGGAAAGTTTCTTGGATGGAGTATGAAACAAACTGATGAAAATACGATTATTGGTAAACTTGTAATCAGAGACCATGTTGCAAAAGTATCTATCTCTTTTGATAAAGACTCTTACTCAATAAAACTTCTAGAAGCAGAAAATTTAAACTATGATAGTTCAAAAAATACTATTCATAAAAACTATAATGGATGGGTAAGAAACTTAGAAAATCAAATTGATGCTAAGTTAACTCCTTTAAAGATGACTTCTTCTTTAATTGAGGCAGAAAAGTTATCTAATGAGTATAAGAAAAATCCCTTAGATGCGGGAAATAATAAATACAAACCTATTTATAATGTTGTAAATAAAAAAATTAATAAAAACTATAATTCACTATCTAAAATAGAAGAAAAAATTCTAAATGCAGGAGAAAAGATTAGCTGGGTTATGAGCAAACAAGAAGATGGCTTTATCTTAGCAAAAGTTGTAAGAAGAGTTCATACAGCTTTCGTTAGAATTGATTATAGTTTAAATAGTTATAGTATCACTTATATTACAAGTGAAAAGTTAGGTGCAGATACTCATTATAATATTCATAATAACTACAATATCTGGATTAAAGAACTTGAAGAAGAAATAGACTTCTCTCTACAATAAAAGGTAAAACATGAAGATTAAAAATTTATTATTAGCATTAATTCCAATCTCTTTAGTATTTATTCTAAGTGGTTGTGCAATCAAGCGTGGTGAAGTAACTATCAAGCAAGAGGCAAAAGAAACAAAAGTAAATAACAACTCACAATTAAGTGTTTTTATAAAAGAAGTAAAAGATAATAGAAGATTTGAATTTAATCCTAGAGACCCAAATATTCCATCTTTAAGCCCTGATGAAATTAATACTAAAGAAGTACAAGCAAGAGCTATAGCAAGAAAAAGAAATAGCTATGGTAAAGGATTAGGTGACATTTTATTAAAAGAAGGTCAAACGGTTAGTTCTTTAATGAAAGAAAATATTGAAATAGCTTTTTTAGAATCAGGATATCAAGTTATTAAAGATGAAAAAAATATTACTACTGATACTAAGATTGTAAATGTTGATATAAATAAGTTTTGGACTTGGATGACACCTGGTTTTTGGGCTATTACTTTAAGTACAGAAATAGCTACAAACTTAAAGATAAACACAACAAAAGAAAATGAAATAAATGTCTTTACAAAAGGTTATTATCAAACAGGTTTAGAAAGCAATTTTGTAGAAGTAATTAAAAATGCATTAAAACTACATATAAAAGAAGTTAAAACAAAAATAGACAAAATGCCTTAGCGTAATCTTACGCTAAAGCATTTTTGAAGCTTTTTAGCTCCTCCTCAATACTTGGAACTCTCATAAAGTGTTCCCCAATTAAAAAGGCATCTGCTCCTATTGAATTTAATCTTTTAATAGTCTCAATATTTGAAACCCCTGATTCAGCTACAATGATTTTTCCATTTGGAATCATTGGAATTAATTCATCACAAAGATTCATATCCATTTCAAATGTTTCAAGATTTCTATGATTGATACCAATAATATTTGCACCACAATGCATAGCTTTTTTTAAGTCTTCTTTATCATGTATTTCAACTAATACTTCTAAACCTAAATGAAGTGCATACTCATAAAGCTCTTTTAAATCTTTTGTACTTAAACTTTTTGCAATAAGTAAAATAAAGTCAGCTCCATAAACTAAAGCTTCTACGATTTGATACTTATCTAAGATAAAATCTTTTCTAAGAACTGGTGTTGGAACATATCTTCTTATTTGAGTTAAATACTCTAAATTTCCTTGAAAATAATGTGGTTCTGTTAAAACAGAGATTGCATTTGCTCCATTTGCTGAATACTCTTGTGCAATAGCTAAAGGATCAAAATCCTCTTTTATAACACCTTTACTTGGACTTGCCTTTTTTACTTCAGCAATAATTCTAATTGGTTCTTCTTTTGTAGATGTTAAATATGGCTTTACATCTCTTGGAGGAAATGGATTAGCACTTAAACTTCTTCCTAACCAATCTAGAGAATACTCTTTTTTTCTTCTCTCAACATCTTCTAACGTTCTTCTATTAATTTCATCTAATATCACTTACTACACTCCTTAATTTTTTCCCAGTGAGTTCTAATCTCATCATCATTTAATCCAGCACTATCAACAACTTTTTGCATATTGATTTTTGCATTTTTACAATCTTTCAGTTTATACTGTCCCCATGCTAAAGAATCAATATATGCTAAATTATTTGGTGCTTTTTCCAAAGCTTTTTCAACTAATTTAAGTCCTTTTTTTACATCAATATCATAGTCAATTAAAATATAACCTAAATAGTTCTGATAAATGTGATTATCCAATACTGCTAAAACATCTTCAAATTTTTTAATTACGCTTTTTAAAACTTTTTCTCTATCTTTGGCAACTTCAAACTCTAACATTGCAACTTGTGCTAGATAGTCTAAATTACCTGTTCTTTTATATAACTTTTGTACTAATTCATAAGCTTTATTTGACATTCTTGCATTTTGATATAGAGATAAAAGCTTTTCATCATTTGCTTTTGTCTCTTCTAAAAAAGCAATTGCTTCGTTAATATCTTTCTTCTCTAAATAATACATTAGAAGTTTGTAAACTTTATCTACTGTATATTTGTTTTTATCATCTTCTTTAAAACTTATATATGTTCTTTTTAAAACTGAGATAACCCCATTAATATCTTTTTGTTCTTGATAAAAACCAAGTAGTTTTGAACATACTAAATTATCACATCCGTAAACTTTTAAATGAGATTCTAAATAGTTTATAGCATCTTCTTTCTCATTTAAATATGTGTACATTACATCAACAAGATTTAATAAAGTATTTGAAGTTAACGTTGACTCATAAACCTCTTCAAAAACATCTTTTGCTTTTTCATAATCTTTTTTTAATAAATAGATATTAGCTAATAGCTCTTTATTACTATCCGTATCATATCTTTTTAGTAAATCATCCAGTACAACTTTTGCTTTATCTACTTGTTTTGTTTGCATTAAAGACAAGATATAAATCTTTGAAACTTTATCTTCATTTTTTTTGATATGCTCTTTATTAGCTTCTACTATTGTAATAATATCTTGATAGTTTTTTATAGAAAAAGCTAATCTTGAGTATTCAAATAAATACTCATCATTTAATGTTTTATTAAAAAGATTTAAAAATAGTATACTTGCTTTTTGTCTATTTCCTTGTTTCATATACTCTAAAGCATGTAAAATTAATTCATTCTCATTTTCATATGCTTTATATTTATAATCATACTTTATTAGGTTGCTGGTTTGAGGAACGCAACCAAAGAAAATAAATATAATTGGTAATAAAACTAAAGCTCTTTTATAGCTGGACACTCTTTTATAACCTCTTCTTTATTTGTTTTAAAATATTCCCAAAAAGGAAATGTTCTACACTGAGTAGGTCTTGCTTCGTAAATACCACACTGTTTCTTTTCTAAATCAAAAAAGATACAGGCATAATTGTTTTCTGCAAGTTTTCTCTCTTTGATACTATATCTATAACCTCTTTTTTCAATATACTTTGAAGCTAACTCTTCTATTGAAATATTTAGATGATTTTTTAAATACTCAATCTCTTGTCTTGAAATCCAAATATTTCCACTTTCACCAATACAGCAGTTACCCTCACAAGAGTCACAACCTTTTGGATTAAATGCAAAATCATAGCCATCTTTTTTTATTAAACTCATACTTCTACTTTTATACTGTGTGTTGAAGATTTTTTATAAATCTCTTGTACTTCTTGGGTAAAATCTTCATCTTCAAAAACTACTACTGGTTTTAAAACACTAAGTAATGACTTAGAGTTCTTTCTAGCATATACTAAAACCAAAGTAGCATCTTTATCCTTTTTTGGATGAACAAACTGCAACGACTCAATATTTAATCTATACTCTTTTAAATAAAAAATAATCTCATTTAACTGCTTAACATCATAGCAAAAAAAGAACTTACCATTACTTTTTAATATTTTTGAAACTTTTTTAATAAAATCTCTTAAAGGCATATTATCATTGTATCTTGCTATTCTTTTAATCTCATTTTCACTTTTTATTACATCACTATGATAAAAAGGAGGATTAGAAACACAAATATCAAACTGTTTATCAAAGTTTAACTCTAAAAATGAACCCTTGTGCATCTTAGCTTCTATCTTATTGCAAGCTGCATTTCGTGAAGAAAACTCTTGAAATACATTTTGAATTTCACATTGGTTTAAATTTAATTTTTCATAATCCCTTGAAACTAAAAGACCTAAAATACCACTTCCACTTCCTATATCAAGCAAGTCACCTTTTATATTTTTAAATTTTTCTAAATTTATTGAAATAAAATTATATAAAAAGTGTGTATCACTATTGTAACAATAACCATTACTAGGCTGATATAAAAGCAAATTTACCCCTAAGTATTTTTCTGAGATTATACCCAATAATAGATTTAATTTTAGTGATATACATCAGGATTGAAAAAATGATTTAAAAATTGAATGTAATTTTTACTTTTTAGCTTGTAACATATGGTAACAAGCCCATAAAATAAGGTTTTTATTGAAAGTTTAATTCTTTTTTATATATGAACTTTAGTTATCATGCTTTAATATTAATTTAGGTTAACTAATTATATTTACAAAAAATTTAAAGGAGAGCATATGTCAATAATGAAAGCTCCTGAAAATACTCCTGTATGGGTAGATGAAAGCAGATGCAAAGCATGTGATGTTTGTGTTTCAGTTTGTCCTGCTGGAGTCCTTGCTATGAGACAAGAACCTCATTCAACATTAGGTGCAATGGTAGAGATTATTGAAAAAGACTCATGTATTGGATGTATGGATTGTGAATTATCATGTCCAGACTTTGCCATTTATGTAGCTGATAAAAAAGAGTTTAAATTTGCAAAACTAACTGATGAAGCAAGGCAAAGAGGCGAAGCAATAAAGAAAAACAATTATAGAAAACTGTAGCCTTTAAGGAGAAATAATGGCAAGAGAATTAATTTCAACTGGTAACGACTTAGCAGCAATAGCAGCAGTTGATGCAGGGTGTGAATTCTTTGGTGGATATCCTATTACACCATCAAGTGAAGTTATGCATACTATTTCAGACCTTTTACCAAAAAATGGTGGTGCTGCAATTCAAATGGAAGATGAAATTGCAGGAATTTGTGCAGCTTTAGGTGCAGCTATGAGTGGTAAAAGATCACTTACTGCAACAAGTGGACCGGGTATTTCATTAAAAGCTGAAAACATTGGACTAGGATATATTGCTGAAGTTCCACTAGTTATCATAGATGTTATGAGAGGTGGACCATCAACTGGACTTCCTACAAGAGTTCAACAAGGTGATATCAACCAAGTAAAAGCTCCAACTCATGGTGACTTTAAATCAATCACTGTTTGTGCATCAACACTTGAAGAGTGTTATACTGAAACTGTAAGAGCGTTTAACCTTGCAGATAGATTTATGCAACCAGTATTTGTATTACTAGATGAAACAATTGGACATATGAGTGGAAAAGCAACTCTTCCAGATTTAGAAGAAGTTAAAAACTCTATTGTACCAAGAAGAGTATTTGAAGGTGATGCTAAAGATTATAGACCATATGATGTTCCAAATGATGAAGCAGCTATCTTAAACCCTATGTTCAAAGGTTATAGATATCACTATACTGGACTTCACCATGATGCAACAGGTCATCCAACAGAAGATGCAGATACATGTCAAAACCTTATGGATAGACTATTTAATAAAGTAGATGCACACTTAGATGAACTAGAATCTTATGAAGAGTATATGCTTGATGATGCCGAGATTATGATTATTGCATATGGTTCTGTTGCACTTTCAGCAAGAGAAGCAATCAATAGATTAAGAAAAGAAGGTGTTAAGATTGGAATGTTTAGACCAATTACACTTTGGCCAAGTCCAGATAAAAAAATCAATGAATGGTGTAGTAAAATTGAAAAAACACTAGTTATTGAATTAAACATGGGTCAATACATTCAAGAGATTGAAAGAGCAAGTGGAAGAAGAGATTTTGCAACTTTATTTAAATCAAATGGTAGACCAATTGCTCCTTTAGAAATCATTGAGAAAGTAAAAGGATTATAAGATGGCTTTTAATTATGATAACTATTTAAGAACTAATAAAATGCCAACTTTATGGTGTTGGGGTTGTGGTGATGGTGTTATTTTAAAAGCACTTATCCGTGCAATTGACAAACTTGGATGGGATATGGACGATGTTTGTGTTGTCTCTGGAATTGGATGTTCTGGAAGATTTTCATCATACATCAACTGTAATACAGTACATACAACACATGGTAGAGCAATTGCTTATGCAACTGGAATTAAACTAGCAAATCCAGATAAAAAAGTTATTTGTGTAACTGGTGATGGTGATGGTTTAGCAATTGGTGGAAACCATACAATCCATGGTTGTAGAAGAAATATTGATATTAACCATATTGTTATTAATAACTTTATTTATGGATTAACAAACTCTCAAACTTCTCCAACAACTCCTCAAGGAATGTGGACAGTTACAGCAAAAAGAGGAAATATTGACCCTACTTTTAATGCTTGTGATTTAGCAATTGGAGCTGGTGCTTCATTTGTTGCAAGAGAGACAATGTTAGACCCTAAAAAGCTTGAAAGAATCTTTGTAAAAGGTTTTGAGCACAATGGTTATTCATTCTTCGATATTTTCTCTAACTGTCATGTTAACCTTGGTAGAAAAAATAAAATGGCTTCTGCTATGGAAAACTTAGAGTGGATTGATGAAATCACGATGGCTAAAACAAAGTTTGAAAAACTAGAAGAAGGTGAAGAGAAAGAGAAACTTTTCCCTACTGGTATTTTAAAACATGATAAAGAAGCTAGAGAATATACAGATATGTATAAACTAGTTCAAGAAGCACATCAAAATAATACTAAAGTAGAGTTATAAGGAGACATCATGGCTAAAACATTAATGAGATTTACTGGTGTTGGTGGACAAGGTGTACTTCTTGCAGGTGCTATTTTTGCAGCTGCTAAAATCAAAGCTGGTGGATATGGTTTAAAAACTGCAACTTATACTTCTCAAGTAAGAGGTGGTCCTACAGTTGTTGATATTACTTTAGAAGATGAAGAGATTTTATATCCATATGCAAATGATGGTGAAATTGATTTTATGTTATCAGTTGCACAAATTTCATATGATCAGTTTAAAAGTGGTGTAAAACCTGGTGGAACTATTGTTGTTGAACCAAACTTAGTTAAACCAACACAAAAAGATAGAGAGAAGTGGAATATCTATGAAATTCCAATTATTACTATCGCAAAAGAAGAAGTAGGAAATGTAATTACTCAATCTGTACTTGCTTTATCTATTGCAAATCATATGACTGGTTATACAGTTGATAATGATACACTAAGACAAACAATGCTTTCTAAAGTTCCTGCAAAAGTTCATGATATAAATAATAAAGCTTTTGATTTAGGTTTAGAGTACGCAAAAAAAGTAAAATAGTTTAGAAAAACTTCTAAACTATTTATCTATTTATATAAATAATATATTGATTGATTTTGTCTTCTAATCTTTTTGAAAGATGAATATTACAGTTTTTTAAACATGATAATATAAATTTTGCTTCTTTGTGATAATTTAATATTTTTAGATTATCCCAAGATGCTGGTGGTTCTTGCATATTTACAATTCTATCTGCAAGTTTTACCATCTGAACTTCATATGGCTGTGTTAGCAGGTTATTAATACTAGCTGCCATTTGTTCTTTTTTAGACTCAATTGTCTCATCTTTTGTTAAAGCATCTACAGCTTCAGCTACTTCAGCTCCAAACTCTTTGTAAATATCATCATAAGTAACATCCGTATCTTCAATAGTATCATGTAACAATGCAACAGTAATCGCTAAATCTGTTTGCTCAAGTTTTAATTCACTCTTTGCACAAGCATGCATTACTTCCATAGCAACTGAAGCTAAATGAGTGATATAAGGAACTTCCGTTGGTGTTTTTTGTTCACCATGGGCTTTTGCTGCAAAGTTCATTGCTTTTTGGTATTTATCTTGTGTAAACATTATTTTTCCACCTTTTGTTTTTCTTCTTTTCTTCCATGATTTACTTTCATTCTAGGCATAACAGGTTTTGCAGTTTTAGAGTATGTAATTAAATCCTCTACTGTTACAACACTGTCATCTAAATGCTTTATAGCTTCTTTTAAAATATATGTTGTACTTAGTGCATCACTATAAGCTCTATGATGATTATCTATATCTATTTGAAGTACTTCTTTTAATGACTTTAGACCATATTTTTCAGCTTTTATTGTTCTTCTAGCTAAATCAATAGTACAAAGCTTTCTATTATGAAGCTTACCTAAGTTACATTTTTCTAAAGAGTTTGAAATAAAGTTATAATCAAATTTTATATCATGGGCTACAAAAACATCATCTTCTAAAAATATTTTAAACTCTTCTAGTACTTTTTTAAGTAAAGGAGCATCTTCTAGCATAGAAGGAGTTATATTCGTTACTCCTTGAATATATTCAGGAATATCTTTAGCATAAACTAAAGACTCAAAAGAGTCTAAAATCTCTCCGTCTTTATATTTTACTGCCCCAATTTCTATTATTTGATGGCCTTTATTTACATGACCACCATTTGTCTCAATATCAACTATACAAAAAGTTTGTTCGCTTATTTTTGTTTTAGTTGTTTTTAAAAAGACTTTATCATCTTCAATATCAATGGGAAATCCATTTGAAAGTAGTAATTCAAACTCTAACTCTGGATTATCAAAAAACTTCTCTTTATGCCTTGAAAGAATATCTAAAAAATCATCAAATAAAATAGGAGCTTTTTTTAGTTTATCTACAAGACTAGAATAGAAATTTTTATTGGATTTCATTTACAGCTTTTACAAAATTTATCATTTTTTGCTTGTCTTTTTTACCCTTGCTTTCTTCAACTCCAGAACTAACATCAACTCCATAAAAAGTATAACCTTTTAATTCAGCGATATTATCTTCTGTTAAACCACCAGCAAGAACAATTTTAGAACAATCAACACGATTAAACCACTCCAAGGCAACTCTTTTGCCTGCTCCACCAAAAGAATCAACAAAAGCATCAACTAAAACATAGTTATTGATATTTTCAATAATATCTTTTTCGCTTTTTGCTCTTATTACTCTCATAGATTTAAATTTTAAAGCATCAAAATCAGTAAAGCTATCATCATCAATTATTTGTGCAAGTTGCATCTTTGCATTTGTACAAACTTGATTTATAAAACCACTGTTTTCATTTACAAAAAGACCTACAGTTTGAATAAAAGGAGGGATTTCATCTACAATTTTTCTAGCTTCAAAAGGTTCAATATATCTTGGACTTTTATCATAAAAAACAAAACCTAATGCATCAGCTCCTGCTTCAACAGCAGCTAAAGCATCCTCTAAATTTGTTATTCCACAAATCTTAATTTTCATAAACTAAACCTGAAGGCTCTTTATTGCTTTTGAGTAGTCTTCATTTCCAAAAACATATGACCCAGCAACAACCATATCTACACCAGCTTCTTTTAGTTCATGAATATTCTTATCATTCACTCCACCATCTACTTCAATTAAACAGGCAGGGTTTCTTTTATTGATAAGTTCTTTTAACTTTTTAGTTTTTTCAACTACACTTGAAATAAACTTTTGACCACCAAAACCTGGATTTACTGACATTAATAAAACCATATCTAAATCTTCAAGTAAGTACTCAATTGCTTCAGGTGGCGTATGAGGATTTAAAACAATAGCAGGTTTAATTCCATAAGATCTAATTTTTTGAATAAGTCTATGAGGGTGTTTCTCACTCTCAATATGAAAAGATATAAACTCAGGTTTTAAAGGAGCAAAAAGCTCTACAAAAAAACTGTTGTTTTCAACCATTAAGTGTACATCTAAAGGTTTTGTTGCAACCTTTGCAACAGGATTAACTACAACTGGTCCAATAGTCATATTTGGAACAAAGTGTCCGTCCATCACATCAACATGAATATAGTCACAACCACCATCACAAATAGCTGTAATTTCTTCATTTAGTTTTCCAAAGTCTGCCGATAAAATCGAAGGTGCTACAAGCATAAATAATAACCTTTTTTAAATAATTGCGGGATTATACCATTGTTTTTCTTGCAAAAATATTTTAAAATTCCTATAGCTTTTCAAACTTAGGATTCCACTGCAACCACTCCTCTTCCACATCATCATATAAAGGGAACCTCATCATAGGTTTTGCTTTTTCTTTATATTCTGTAGGAGTTACTAAAGAAATTCCACCTGCAAGAAGTGTTTCTAAAGTCTCTGTTGTAACTTTTACCCCTAAAAGGCTAATCTCCATTCCAAAAGCTGTTGCATTATAGAAGATTGAATTTTCTCTAACAAGATGTTTAAACTTTTCATCAATATAAAGTTGTAACTCTACTGAAGTTCCATCTTTAGCTAAGTTATATTTTTCTACAACTCCTATTTGAAGTTGTCTATAAAATATTGGAGAATTCTCTTTTAATGAACTTTTACTCTTTGCAAGAACTACAACCCTTAAACCATTTTCATTAAATCTTTCTTCTTTTAAAATCTCATCTAAACTTTTATAAAATTCAAACTTATGAAAACTTTTTACCTCTTTTGCTTTTTCATCTAAGGAAATAAAAGAGATACCACCTTTTACTAAAGTATTTAAAGATTGAGTTTTTATATTTACTTTTTCTAGTGAAAAATCTACATCAAATCCACTTATAGAGTAAAACTTTGTACTTTCGTTTATATATTTTGCATACTTTTCAAAAACAAAGATTTGAGCGTCAACTTTTTTTGTTTTTTCATTATACTTTTTACTTACTACTTTTCCAGCTTCTATTCCCTTATAATAAATAGAGTTAGACTTTAATACACTGTTTGCATTATCAAGTGAAAGAGTATATCTTTCCCCCTTTTGTAAGAAATATTTTTGTTCTAACATCTTCTCATAACTTGGGAATAAGTAAAATCTATTTACTGTTCTTTTTGCTTTTAAATTTTTAGTTTCAAAGGCTATTGAAGAATTTATAAATCCACTTAAAGGAGCAGTTTTAAAAGAGATATTTTCTAAACTAGCATTTATCTCCACAGGTGATTGAATATAAAAAATAGAACTATCATTTACTAAATAAGAGTACTCTTTAAATATCTCTACCTCAACTCTTAATTCATCAGATTTACTATGAAGCTTTTTGTTTTTTACTTGCCCTACTTTTATATCTTTAAAAAATACCGCTGAATCATTTGATACTTTTAAAGTGTCATCACTTTTTAAAACTATTTCTAATGTTTTTCTTTTGATTGGCTCATTATGTAAAGTATAAATATCTTTAATCTCTTCTTCTTTTGTAGACCTTTTAGTAAGATTTATATATGTACCTTTAATCACATTTGATAATTCATCTAACTTTTCTAAAGAGATTGTAGGTTTTTTAAGTTCAAAGTATGGATTTTGTTTTAATAAAGATGCAAACTCTTTTTTTATTTTTATAAAAATAAAACTCTGTTTATCTTCAAGAACAAAACTCAAATCATGAACATATCCTATCTCTATTCCATCATAAAGAACTTTACTAAACTCTTTTTCTAAACCATGCTCAACTTCTGTTTTTAAAACTACATAATCAGCTAAATAATCAATATCCTCTTTACTTGAATATAGATTAAAAATCTTATTTGTATCTTTTAATGGTTCTTTTAAACTATTTGAGTCAAATGCAATTCCACCTGCTATTAAAGAAGCTAAAGTATTAACTTTAAATTTTATACCACTTAAAGAGGCTTTTAAATCTATTGAACTTATATTCCAAAAAGAGCTATCTTCTTTTACTAAATCTTTATACTCTTCTTCTATGAATATTGTATAAAATATATTGTTGTCTTTTAAATTCTTTTTAACAATCTTTCCAACTAAAAAGCTTTTATATAAAATAGGAGCCCCTACTTCTAGTGTCCCACTTGAAGATTTCAAATCTAAGAATAGACCATCTTGTAAATAGTTTATAGGCTTTTCTGATACTGCATTAAATGTATGCTGTTCTTCTAAAGCTTTTATTTGTTCAATATTTTGAGCACTTGGCATTGCTTCAATATAAATACCACTAAAGATTGTATTTAATCCAGATATTTCAGTTAAAGTAGCTTTAGGTTCAACTTTCCAAAACTTAGTACCCTTTTTTGCTACAAGAGTTAAAGCTTTTTTATCAACTGAGATTCTTACTAAAAATCGATTTATATTTTTTTCATCAACTTCGATACTTGATACTATACCTATCTTAATACCTTTGTATTTTAAAGGAGTTTTATCTACTACAAAACCTTCAGCGTTATCAAAATATATTTCTATTTCTTCACCTTGTTTTTCAAAGTGTTTATATAACATTGAAGTAGAGATAAGTAATGCAATAAAAGGTAAAAGCCATATTAAAAATACAATTTTTTTACTCTTTTTTACACTTACATGTTCTATCTTTTCATCCATTTATTAATCCTTATCCCATAATAATCTTGTATCAAAACTCTCTGTTGCTAACATAGTAGAAACAACTACTATTGTAAAAGCTATTGCTGCTGGTCCTGCTATGATATTTGAAAGATTACCAAACTGAACCATTACAATCATCAAAGCAACCACAAATATATCAATCATTGACCATTTACCAATAAATTTAATTATTCTATAATATTTTGTTGCATTTTTTGCTAAATAAGTTTTATTGTATTTTGTTGTATATAACAAATAAATCAATACTACTAATTTAAAAATAGGAACTAAAATACTTGCAACAAAAATAACTAGTGCTATTAAATAAGATTGTGTTTCAAAGAAGTATACTATCCCATCTAAAATAGTACTTGACTCAACTACACCTAAAGTTGTAACTTCCATCATTGGTAAAATATTTGCTGGAAATAAAAATATAATAGCAACTATTGTAAAACTAAGTGTTTTTACTAAAGAGTATTTATCCCTTTGTTTTAATTCACTCTTGCATTTAGTACATACTTTTTCTTCTGCTTTAAAAACACTATTACAGTGAGTACAAAGAACTAAATCTAAATCTTTATCACTTTTATAATTCATCATCATTCCAAACATCATAAGGATTAAATAAAGCCATTGTTAAAGACATCATTATTAAAAAGCCAAGGAAAAAGTAAAAACCTAATCCTATATCTAAAGTCGCCATTTTTTGTAACTTTATGATTGCAATAACAATACTAATCATATATATTTCACCCATTTGCCACTCTAAAAGATGTTCATAAAGTTTTAAAGGTTTTGAAACATACTTTGCGTTTTTTCCTAATCTTAATGGAATTAGTATTATTAAAATAAGAATTAACATAAATAAAGGAACAACTATCCCAATAAAAGTAATCAAAATAGAAATAGCTGTATAACCATTTTTAAAGAAAATCAATAAAGTCTCTACTAAAGTTGTACTTTGCTTTAAATCCATAATTTCAAGACTCATTAAAGGCAAAGTAACAGCAGGAACAAAAAGTATAATAGAAGTAAAAACAAAAAGCAGAATTGTTAAATAGTCTTGTCCATATTTATATATTAAAGCATTGCATCTTGGGCAATGAAATTGATGGTCATAGTCTAGATGTGGTTTATTTAAAACAAGACCACAATCTTTGCAAATAGTTAACTTTTTCAAGCTTTTGGACAATTTATTTCCTTCTTTTATTAAAACTATATTATAGTATATTATAAATAATTAATTTATCAAAGGCAGAAGTCATGAATTTAAAATCTATTATAGTTACTTGTATTTCAGTATTTACTTTAGTTTTTTTCACTGGTTGTAATGAAAAAAAAGAAGAAAAAAATAATATACCTACTACACAAAAAGTTAAAGTAGACGTACACACAATTAAAAAGCAGACCTACCCTATTTGGGTTAACTTCTCTGGTAAAACCCAAGCTTATAAAAATGTTGCTATTACTTCAAGGGTAACAGGAGAATTGGAACAAAGACTATTTGAAGCAGGACAACTTGTAAAAAAAGAACAATTACTATTTAAAATAGATGATACAAAATATAAAAACATTGTAGAACAAAGAGAAGCATCTTTAGAAAAAGACAAAGCAAGTTTAAACCTTGCTATTGCAAATGTTAAAAGATATGCACCTTTAGTAGAAAAAGGGCTTGCTCCAAAAGAGAAGCTAGACCAATTAGTTGCTGAACAAAAACAACTAAAAGCTGTAGTTGATGCAGATATTGCAGCATTAAATCAAGCAAAACTAGATGTTGAATATACACAGATTAAAGCAACTATTGATGGTGTTATTGGAAAACCTTTAGTTGATATTGGAAACATGATAAATGCTTCGTCCACTGAATTAGCAAAAATAGTTCAATCAAACCCTTTATATACAAACTTTAGTCCAAGTACAAATGAAGTATCACTTATTAAAAAATACAAATCTGAAGAAAAACCAAAGGTTGAAGTTATTCAGTCTCAAAGTGAATACAACACAGTTAAAACAACTGGTCATGTAGACTTTATCGATAATGTTACAAATGAAACAACAGGAACTGTTGCTATGAGAGCCATCATAAACAATGATGATAATCTTTTACTTCCAGGAACTTTTGTTGAGATAAACCTATTTATTACAGATCAAATTCCAGTAATAGCTGTAAGTCCAAATAACTTAGGACAAAACCAACTTGGAGCTTATGTATTAGTTGTAAATGAACAAAATAAAATTGAAACAAGACAATTAGAATTAAACTATAGCAATAATGATTTAGTAATCATCTCTGGTGGTTTACAAGAAGGAGATAAAGTTATTGTTAGTGATATTACAAAACTTAGA
Organism: Arcobacter sp. F155; assembly: GCF_004116455.1. NCBI lineage: Bacteria > Pseudomonadati > Campylobacterota > Epsilonproteobacteria > Campylobacterales > Arcobacteraceae > Arcobacter > Arcobacter sp. F155. The sequence continues at coordinate 138,890 of NZ_PDJU01000001.1, read as the reverse complement.
AATGGAATGAGTGTAGAGGCTACACAAGTAGCAAACCCAATTAAACTTTAGGAAGAAGATATGTTTTCAATATTTTTTATAAACCGTCCTATTTTTGCAAAAGTTATCTCTATTTTTATTATGATAGTTGGGCTTATTGCACTTTATTTACTTCCCGTAGCTCAGTTTCCACAAATCACACCTCCTACTATTCAAGTAAGTGCTACATATACAGGAGGTAGTGCACAAGTGGTTGAAACCTCTGTTACAACACCTATTGAAGAACAACTAAATGGTATTGAAGGTATGATTTATATGGACTCTACCTCTTCATCAGATGGTAATTCAACTATAAACTTATACTTTGAATCAGGATATGATTTAGATGTTGCAGCTATTGATGTACAAAATAGAGTTGCCCTAGCAACACCAATTTTACCAGATAGTGTAAAACAAAGAGGTGTTACAACAAAGAAAAAATCAACATCTATGGTTCAAATTTTAACTGTTGATTCAACAAACCCTCAACATGATGCACTATTTTTATCAAACTTTGCAAGTATTAATATTGCTGAAGAGTTAAAACGAATTGATGGTGTTGGAGACGTTCAAAACTTAGGTGAAAGAAAATACTCTATGAGAATCTGGATAAACCCAGATAAACTATCAAATTTAAATATTAGCATTAATGAAGTTGTAGGAGCAATCAAAGAACAAAATGCCCAAGCAGCATTAGGTTCTATTGGTTCAAGTCCAAACTCAACATCAAATAAATTTCAATACACACTTACAAGTAAAACAAAACTTGAATCAGCAAAAGAGTTTGAAGATATCATTGTAAGACACAATGACAATGGAAGTAAAGTTAGAATCAAAGATATTGCTAGAGTTGAGTTAGGAGCTGAAAACTATAGTTGGTCAGCAAAACTAAACAATAAACCAACTGCATTGTTAGGTATCTATCAACTTCCAGGAGCAAATGCTTTAGAAGTAGCCGAACAAGTTGGTAAGAAAATAGAAGAGTTAAAACAAAGATTTCCAGATGGTGTTGTAGTAAAACCAACTTACGATACAACAAAGTTTGTTGAGATTTCTATTAAAGAAGTTATTGTAACTTTATTTGAAGCTTTACTTTTAGTTCTTCTAGTAGTTTACTTCTTTTTACAATCTTTTAGAACAACAATTATTCCAGCAATTGCAATTCCTGTATCTTTAATAGGTACTTTTGCCCTACTTTTAGCTATGGATTTTTCAATCAATACTTTAACTTTATTTGGTCTTATTTTAGCTATTGGTATTGTTGTTGATGATGCAATTATTGTAGTAGAAAATGTAGAAGCAAACTTAGAAAAGAATCCTGATTTAAGTGTAAAAGAAGCTACAAAAATAGCTATGAAAGAGGTTTTTGCACCTGTTATTTCAACAACATTAGTTCTTCTTGCAGTATTTGTACCAGTTACATTTATTCCTGGTATTTCAGGAGCACTTTACCAGCAATTTGCAACAACAATTGCCTTTGCAGTAATTATCTCTTCAATTAATGCACTTACTCTTTCTCCAGCACTTTGTGCAACTTTATTAAAAAGAAAACAAAGAAATGCACAAAATGAAGAGGAAAAGAAAAATATCATTTTTGAAAAGTTTGATAATGCTTTAGAGAGCTTCAAAAAAGTATATAAAAAGATTTTAGAAAAAATAATCAAATACTGGCAAGTTGTAGCTTTAGTTTATGTTTTACTTCTTGGGGCTACATTCTTTGCTTTTAAAACTTTACCAACAGGGTTTATTCCAAATGAAGACCAAGGAACACTTGTGGCTTCAATATCTTTACAAGCAGGAACAACACTTAATAAAACAGAAGATACAACGGATAAAATTGTAGAGCTTATGAAAGAAACAAAAGGTGTTAAAGATGTGATTTCTGTTGCAGGGTTTAACATACTTACAGGAGCGTTAGACTCTTCAGCTGGAACTATTTTCCTAGTATTAGAAGATTGGGAGCAAAGAACTTCAAAAGATACTTCAGTTGAAGCAATTACAAATAATATAAACCTAAAAGCAAAAGAACAAATACAAACAGCAGATGTAAGAGTATTTAATATGCCTTCTATTCCAGGGCTTTCAGCAGTTGGTGGATTTGAAGTAAAACTTCAAAATCTTCGTTCAATGGATATTAAAGATTTTGAGCAAAGAGCAAGTGAGTTTATTCAAAAACTAAATGAAGATAAATCAATTATGATGGCATATACTGGATTTAATAGTAATTATCCACAATACTACATTGATATAAACAGAGATAAAGTTGCTTCTTTAGATTTAAAACTAAATGACGTATTCTCCGTACTTCAAACATATCTTGGTTCTTTATACATCAATGATTTTAACAAATATGGAAAAACATATAGAGTATTTATTCAAGCAGACCAAAACTTTAGAGCAGAAAAGAACTCTATTAATAACTTCTTCGTAAAAAATACTAAAGGAGATATTGTTCCACTAAGTGCAATTGTTGAAATAAAAAGAACAAGTGGAGTTAGTACAATCACACACTTTAACTCATATCAAAGTATTTCAATAAATGGTGTTCATAATATAAAAGAAGGATATAGTTCAGGTGATGCCATTACAGCTATTGAAAAAATAGCTAAAGAGACTTTAGGAACTGATGTTGGTTATGAGTTTGCAGGTATGAGTTTACAAGAAAAAGAAGCAGGAAATGCAGCAATGTATATTTTCTTATTATCAATCTTAATGGTATTTTTATTCCTTTCAGCACAATATGAATCTTGGATGATGCCACTTATGATTATGCTTCCAATTCCAACTGTTATGTTTGGAGCTTTAGGTGCAAATATGCTTGCAGGACTTTTAAATAATACTTATACTCAAATTGGACTTGTACTTTTAATTGGAATGAGTTCAAAAAATGCTATTTTAATTGTGGAATTTGCAAAAGAGTTAAGAGACAAAGGTCAAAGCATAGTTGAAGCGGCTGTAAATGCTTCACTTTTAAGACTTAGAGCTATTTTAATGACTATTTTCTCATTCTTACTTGGTATTTTACCTCTTGTATTTGCAAGTGGAGCAGGAGCTGTATCAAGACAATCTTTAGGTACTGCTGTATTTGGAGGAATGATAATGTCAACATTCTTAACTCTACTTTTAACTCCAGTACTATTTGTAGTACTTCAAAGACTAAGAGAAAGAAAAGGAAAAAACAATGAGTAAACTTTTTATATATTCTATTTGTTTTGTTTTTTTAACTATTAATTTAAATGCAAAAAGTTTAAGCCTAGAAGAGCTTATTGAAATTGCATTAGAAAATAATACAAATATACAACTAAGTAAAAATCAAAAAGATGTTAGTGAGCAAAGATTAAGACAATCACAAGCATCTTATCTTCCATATGTAACATCAAGTGCAAATACAGGTGAGTATGACATTAAACAAAGTGGTGTAAAACAAGATGGAAATGCCACAAGTGTAAGTGTTAATGCAAATCAACTTATTTATGATTTTGGAAAAACTACAACTGCAATAAAAGCTTCAAAATACAATGTAGAAGCTAGCCAAGAAGATGTTACTTCTATTGAAAAACAAATCATTCTAGCAGTAAAAAAAGCTTACTTTGATATTTTAAATAGACATCAACAAATAGTAGTAGCTAAAGAGGCTGTAAAGTTAGATGAACTTCAACTTTCACAGGCAAAAGAGTATTTTAAAGCAGGAATTAGAACTCAAATAGATATCACAAATGCCCAACTTCAATTATCTAATTCAAACCTAAAACTAATCCAAGCAAATTATGATTTAAAAAAAGCAAAAACAAATCTAATCTCTATTTTAGGTAAAGCCATAAGTGAAGACTTAAAAATACAACTTGATGAAGAGGATATTAAACTTTTAGCACAAAATGCAGAACTAAAGTATAAAAATGTAGAAGAGCTAATTGATATTGCTATAAAAAATAGAGCTGAAATGAAAAAATATGAATCACTAATCAAAGCAAACAAAGAGAGTGTAAAAAATGCAAACTATCAATACCTTCCAACTATTGATGTAAGTGCTTCATATAATGAAAAAGATTCAGATGATATCTCTACATTAGACTCAAATCAAACAGCAGTTTTATTAAATATAAAATGGGATATTTTTACAGGTTTTTCTAGGGATGCAAATAAGAAAATAGCTCTTTCAAATCTTAGTTCATCATACAAACAAAAAGAACAACAAGAGTTAGCAATAATTGAAGCTGTAACAAATGCACATTTAAATACTAAGCAAAGTTTTGAAAGTATTAAAATAAGTCTTTTATCATTGAATTTAGCTACTAAAAATCTTGATTTAGCATCACAAAGATACCAAGCTGGATTAAATGATTTATTAGAATTAAATGATGCAAAACTACAATATACACAAGCAAAATCAAATCTTGTAAACACTTACTACTCTCACCTTGTAAATAATGCAAACCTAGAGTACACATTAGGACTTATTAAATGAAAAAAACATTAAGTCTATTATCTATTTGTATTTTATTAAATGCACAAGATACTCAAGAATTACTAAAACAAGCTAAAGAGTATGAAAAAGCAAATGATTATAAAAATGCAATGCTCATTTATAAAAAGCTTGCAAATGTTGAAACTATAGAGTTTCCAAAAGAAGAAGAGGTAAAAATAGTAAAAGAAAAAAAGATTGTAGAAAAAAAAGAGGTTACACCTTTAAAAAATGGATTAAATAGCTTTGATGATAAAGAGACAAAATCAACTATTGAACAAATGCTAGAATCCTCTTTTGATATCTATGCTTACCAAGAAAACTACTTCTTTCCAATCTCATATGATACAAAATCAAAAGAAGATAGAAAAAGAAATGAAGCTAAATTTCAACTAAGTATAAAAAAACCTATAATTCATGATTTCTTTGGCTTTGATGAAACTTTTTACTTTGGTTATACACAAACATCTTGGTGGCAAATATATGATGATTCATCTCCTTTTAGAGAAACAAACTATAAACCAGAAGTATTTGTAACAGTTCCATATGGAAAAAAAGATGAAACTGCATTAAAAGGTTTTAAAGCAGGTTTTTTACATGAATCAAATGGACAAAGCGAAGAAAAATCAAGGTCATGGAATAGAATCTATTTAGAAACATACTTCCAATATAAACACCTTTTCGTAGTTCCTAAAGTTTGGTATAGACTAAAAGAGGATAAAGATAGTGATGATAACCATGATATAGATGATTATTTAGGTTATGGAGACCTTACATTAATGTATCCATATAAAGATCATACTTTTAAACTATTACTTAGAAATAATCTTAAATCAAGTGATAATAGAAGTTATGGACAACTTGATTGGACTTTCCCTTTCTTTGGTTCAAAAAATACATTTGGGCATATTCAAATTTCAAGTGGATATGGAGAAAGTTTAATTGATTATAATGAAGATATCACAAGAATAAACTTTGGTATCTCTTTATCAAGATAGGAAGAAAAATGATAAATATTAAAAACCTAGACCACTTTGTTTTAACAGTAAAAGATATAGATAAAACAGTTGAATTTTATACTAAAGCTTTAGGTATGAAAAAGGAAGTTTTCAAAGGCTCTAGAGTTGCACTGAAATTTGGAAACTCAAAAATAAATCTACATGAACTAGGAAAAGAGTTTGAGCCAAAAGCATTTAATGTAAAAGAAGGAAGTGCTGATTTATGTTTTATTATTGAAACCTCTTTAGAAGAAGCAAAAAAACATCTTTCTAGTTTAGATATAAAATTAGAACAAGATATTATAAAAAGAACGGGAGCTTTAGGAGAGATTCAATCAATTTATCTAAGAGACCCAGATAAAAATCTTATTGAACTATCAAACTATCTTTAAGAAGTTTTTCTTTATCTTCTTTTGTATCAATATCTAAAGAGAACTCCTCTTTTAGTAAAATATCTATTGACTTTTCATTTTGCAATAGATATTTTGCACCAAAATCCTCATCAAGTTTTATCAAATAATCATAAAAAGCTCTTGGAAAAATAGCAGGAACTGTTTTTTTTAAACCTTTACTAGATAAAGAGGAGATAATATGATTATTGTCTATTTTTTCACAAAGCTTTTTCAAATGTGAAACTGGCATAAAAGGTTGGTCGCACAAAAGAATCATACTATTTTTAAATTTTTGTGTAACTTTTATTCCACAAGAAATAGATGTACCCATTCCTTTTTTATAGTTCTCATTAAAAACAGTTGTTACATCAAGATTTTCTAACTCTTTTTCACAAACATCTTTTTTATATCCTAAAACAACATAAACATCATTTGAAATCTCAAGTGCTTTTTTTACAGTGACTCTTAATAAAGTTTCACCATTATAGTTTACTAATTGCTTACAAGAACCTAGTCTCTTTGAGATTCCTGCTGCTAAAACAACAACAGCTAAATTATTAGATTTTACCATTTCGCTTTGACTCAATTTGAGCACAAATAGATAGTGCTATTGATTCTGAACTATTACTTCCTATATCAAGTCCTACAGGAGCAAAAATTCTATTATCATTGTTTAAACCTAGTTTGTTTTTAATTCTAATCATATTCTTTTTATTTCCCATCATTCCAATATACTCAATATTAGAAGAAGCTAATGCTTGTAAATATACCTCATCAGTACTTGGTCTATGACTTAAAATAACTGAAGCATCATACTGTTTAAAATCAATATTTAATACCTCTTTTACATCTTCTAGTTTTATTGTTTTATCTGCATTTCTTACAAATTCATTATTGATTTTTATATCTATAATTGTTGTTTTCCAGCCAAGTAAATTTGCCATTTTGATTAAAGGTTCAACATGTGCTTCTGCTCCAAAAATCAATAAAGAATAAGGTTTTTTAATAGTTTGATAAAATAGATTCTCTTTTAACTCTATACTTCTTTGTTTTTCTTCAAAAAAATATCTTCCATCAATAATAGAACGAACTAAAGTTTTATTTGTATTTTCTAAAGACTCTTGTAATAAACCATAATTCTCTTCATAAAAAAAAGCTTGAATAAAAAACTTACTTTCCCCATGTCCTGAAGATTCATCACTTGGAATATTATCTAAAACAAAAACATCTTTAGTTTCTAAAGCTTGTTTAGATAACTCTAAAAGTTTATTATGAAGTTTAGGACTACCTAATACTCCACAAGTCTTTCCTTCTTCATTTATAACAAATATACTTCCAGCTTTTGAATAAGTAGAACCTAGTGTTTTAATAACACTAGTTACTACTATATTTTGTTTCTGTTTTATAGATTTTTGTATAAATTGATAAACTTGTTTATTTGAAAACATTTTTATCCTAACTTAATTGGGTAAGTTGTATATCTTTTGTTTGTTGCATCATATAAAGCATTTGCAATTGCAGGGAACATAGGAGGAACACCTGGTTCACCTATACCACCAAGCTTAGCACCAGAGTTAATGATTTCAACATTTATTTCTGGAATATCTTTCAATCTATTTACTTCATAGTCATAAAAATTATTTTGAACTGTACTACCATTTTCTATTGTTAACTCAGAATATTTAGTATACCCAATAGCAAAATTAACTGCACTCATTATTTGGTTTTCTACATTATAAGGATTAAAAGCATAACCACAATCAACTGCTCCCCATACTTTCTCTACCTTATAATCATTGTTTTCAACTTTTACTTTTACAACATAGGCAACAATACTACCAAATGACTCAGCAATACCTACTCCGTATCCTGTCCCTTTTTTTCTATTATACCAATCAGACTGTTTTGCAACATTTTTAAGAAGATTTACAAACCTTTCATCTTTTAGATTTTTGATTCTAAAATCAATTGGGTCCATATTTGCAGCACTTGCACCTTGGTCAATAATACAATCAACAATAGGAGCTGAAACAGTATGCCCTACAGAACGTAACCACAAAACAGAGATTGGAGATTCTGGGCAATATGCTTGTAAGTCATTGTTTTCAATCTTATATGGATGATTTTCTAATCCTTCTCTTTGAGTACCATCTATTCCATTCTTTAATAAAAATGGTTCAAACATAGTACCTCTTCCTAAAGATTGATTTATAAGTTTTGCTTTAAAACCTGTAATATTTCCTTCTTTATCAATTGAAAGCTTTGCAGATGATTTAGTCATTGGTCTATAATTACCCTGTTTTATATCATCTTCTCTACTCCATAAAGTCATAACAGGATATGATTCATCCTTTGAAGTATAAATTGCATCTTTAATATAGTCTAAATTTCCAGGGGCTCTTCTACCAAAACTACTTCCTAAATAAGTATTATGATATTCAACCTTTTCATTATCAATTCCTAAAATTTCTGCACAAAGATTTCTTACACTAGTTTGAAACTGACTTCCTAGAGAGATATATGCACTATCTTTTTTATGGTGTACTGTACAGTTTAAAGGCTCCATCATTGCGTGAGCTAAGAAGGGAAAGTCATATTGAGCTTCAACTGTTGTATATGCTTCTTTAAAGGCTTTATCAATATCACCATCTTTTCTCATAACTGGATTTTCATCAGTATCTAATCTTTTTTGATACTCTTCTTTTAAAGTTTGAGTATTTACTTTTGCAAAATCTCCTTCATCCCAGTTTACTTCAACTAAATCTGCAGCTTTTTTTGCTTGCCACCAATAGTCTGCAATTACTGCAATCTTTTGATTTGGTAATTGTTTGATTTTAAGGACCCCTGAAACTTCTTTTGCTTTAGTATCATCAAAAGATTCTATTTTTGCACCAAAAACTTTTGGATGAACTAGCGCTGCATATTTCATATTAGGGAGTCTTAAATCTATTCCAAATGTAGCTTTCCCCGTGATTTTTTCTTCTACTTCTTTTGGATGCCTTTTCATAGGTTTACCTATTAACTTATACTCACTAGGCTTTTTTAACTTAACATCACTAGGTACTTTCTGTTTTTTTATTGTCTCTACAAAATCACCATATGGTAGTTTCTCACTTGTTCTTTTATTTATAACATATGAGTTTTCAGTAGTTACATCAAAAACTCTAACACCCCATTTTTTAGCAGCTGCTTTTTTTATCATCTCTTTTACTGCTGCACCTACTTTTCTTACTTGTTCTTGATGATTAGTGATAGAACCAGAACCACCTGTCATCATTATTCCAGCACCAGGTCTTGCATAAACAGGTTTAACAGGTGCTGGTTCAAAGATAATGTTTTCCCAAGAAGCATCTAACTCTTCTGCAATACACATTGCCATAGTTGAGTAAACACCTTGACCCATCTCAGCTTGTCCCATTATAAAAGTAATTGTATTATCACTTTCAATTTTAATAAAAGCATTTGGTTCTGAAATTTTACTAGTCTCTAACTGTTTTGCCATTCCTTTAACAGGAGCATAAAAACCAATTAAAACAGCTGATGTTGCTATTGAAGTTGTCTTTAAAAAGTCTCTTCTACTTTGTTGCATTATATCTCCTTTGCTGTTTGAGAAATTGCTTTTAGGATTTTATTATAGGTACCACATCTACAAATATTTCCATTCATAGCTTCAACTATCTCTTCTTTTGTTGGATTTTTATTTGATTTCAAAAAACCTGCAGCATTCATAATTTGTCCTGGTTGACAATATCCACATTGAGCTACATCTTCTTTTTTCCAAAATTTTCTTAATGTATTTATTTCATTATCTTCAGTATTTTCAATAGTAGTAACACTTTTTCCAATTGCATCACTTAATTGTGTTTGACAACTTCTAACTGTTTTTCCATCAAGTAAAACACTACATGCTCCACACATTGATACGCCACAACCAAACTTAGTTCCAGTAATGTTTAAATAATCCCTCATTGCCCATAATAAAGGAGTATCTTCTGGTATTTTCGCTACATCAAACTTTTTTCCATCTATAACTATAGTTTTCATTTATTACTTCCTATTTCTATATCTTTTTTAAAAGTACTTGAACAGTTCTTGCTTTTTCTTCACCAAGTATATTTTCTATTACTAAAGAAAACTCTTTTAACTCATCTTTAGTCCATCCTGTATTCATTGATGCTTGTAGATGAAACTTTAAAGGGCCCTCAACTGAACCAAGTGCAGCTAAGATTGATATTGTAGAAAGTTCTCTTTGTTTATGAGTTAAAATATCTCTAGCAAAAATATCTGCAAATAGATGTTCTTTCAAAAACTTATCAATTGTAGGTGAAAATAATTGATACCCACTTGGCTCAGGAATTTTATCTTGCCCAGCTAAGCTAGCTCTAACCTTTGCTCCATAAGTATCTCTATTTAGACCTTCTTCTATTGGTGAAGCTTCTTTTCCTTTTTCATCTACTATACCCTTAGCTTTTCTATCTTCAACAACTTTCATAAAAGTAAAAATTCCACCCAAACTTCTAGGGAAACCTGCATAAGCGTAAAGTTGTACTAAAACCTCATTTATCTCATTTATTGTTAAACCATTATCTAAACCTTCATTTAGTAGTTTAGTTAACTTTTTTGTGTCTCCAATTGTTGTAATTGCAGAAATTTCTATAATACTTTTCTCTTTTTTACTTAACAATTTCAAATCTAACTCTTTTGCACTAGCAAAACTAAAAAATGTACAAAAAGTACAAACAAATGCCAATAGATACTTTTTCATTATTTATTCCTTATTTTGAGTTGTATTGATTCTTAGTAACTGCTTCCATCCAAGTTACATTTTTACCTGATTCATCTGCTTCAGTTATTACAAAGTGTGTCATTGCAATATCTTTTGATGCCCCATGCCAATGCTTTACATCTTGTGGGCACCAAACAACATCACCAGCTTTTATTACTCTTTTTTCACCCTTCCACGTTTGTGTATACCCTACTCCTGAAGTAACAATTATATGTTGTCCTCTTGGATGAGTATGCCAATTTGATCTAGCTCCTGGTTCAAAAGTCACATATGCACCTGAGTGAGTTTTTGTATCACTTTTAGGATAAACAGGGTCAATTCTAACTTCACCTCCAGTAAAATATTTTTTAAAATCTGTTTTACTTACAACAATAGATTTTCTATCTTCTACTTTACTAATAGTTTGTTCATGTTTTACATCACTTGCTTGAAGTTGTGATGCAACTAATACTGCTGCTAAACTTGTAATTGATAAAATTTTCATACTCATTCCTTTTCTTAATTATTTAAATAACTTTTTAGTCATATCCATTTTAAGTATATATGAAACTTTTAAATTCAAATAGAACAATATTATAAAACAATTGCCTGATTCTCTAAATCTTTAAATAATTAAATCACCTTATGTTTTTGTAGAATTAGGCAATCACTTTAGAGCATTTTTATATTCACTTGGAACTTTTTTCTATATAATTAGTTATATATTCTAAATAGTGAGGACATAATGAATAATATAGAACTACTAAAAAGTTCCATGATAAATATAGTTGAGAATAAATACTCTTTTAAAAATAATGGACTTTTTCAAACAGATATTCCAAACTTAGATTTTTACTTTTCTTCAGAGCCAACAGAGTTTAATGCAATTATCTATGAGCCATCTTTATGCATAATTCTTCAAGGAAGTAAAGCAGTAGGTTTTGGAGAGGAACTTTATAGTTATGATTATTCAAAATATTTATTATCTTCAACTCACGTACCAGCAAAAGTAAAGATATTAGAAGCAAGTGAAGAAGTTCCCTACGCATCACTTAGAATTAAATTTGAACTTGAAGATATTTATGATGTAATCAAAAATATTGATACAAATAAACTTGCGATGAATGTAAAATCTGAAAAAGGTTTATTCTTTGATGACTTAACAGAAAAACTATATGAGCCAGTTTCAAGACTAATTAAACTTATTGATAAAACAAAAGAAGAGATGGATTATTTAGCACCTTTAATTATAAAAGAGATTCTATTTATTTTAATCAATGACAAAAGTGGGTATTTCTTAAATAAATTTGCTATGGAAGGTACTGTTTCAAATAAAATAGTTCATGCAATTACAGAGATAAAAGAAAATTTCAATGAGAAACTAAATGTAAAAGAGCTTGCAAGACTTATTGATATGAGTGAATCATCACTCTATCAAAACTTCAAAACTATTACTTCCATGTCTCCTATTCAATTTCAAAAGAAAATTAGATTAGAAGAAGCAAAACTGATGCTTCTTAATCAAAATGTTGAAGCTTCTGAAGTTGCCTTTGCAGTAGGATACGAAAGTCCTTCTCAGTTTAGTAGAGAATACTCTAGAATGTTTGGGATGTCCCCTAAAGCACATGCTATATATCTAAGAGAAGAAGTTAGCTAGTTAATCTACCTCATCCACTCTTTTGATATTAATTCATAGGATTCTATTCTTTTCTTTGGGTCATGAATCCATGAGTTTATCATAATCTCATTTGCACCTGTTCTTTCAACTAGATTTTCTAATCTCTCTTTTACAAACTTTGGTGTTCCCCAAATAGATTCTCTAAGTTTATGTTTTATACCTTCTTTTTCCCAATCTTTCCAGATACTATCCATATCCTCTGTAGGTTTAGGTAATAACCTATCATCACCTCTATGTAAATAAACAAATTTTTGAAGTTCTGTAGTTGCTAAAAACTCGGCTTCTTCTTGAGTTGAAGCACAAACAGCATTTATACAAATAATAATATATGGTTCTTCCAAACTCTTTGATGGAACAAAATTTGTTTTATATTCAAGTATTGCATCTTCCATAGCATCAGGAGCAAAATGAGAAGCAAAAGCAAAAGGTAAACCTTTCTGTCCTGCAAGTTTTGCACTAAAAGTACTTGAACCTAACAACCAAATAGGAATATCAAGTCCATATCCAGGAACAGCTTTTATTGCTTTTGGACCACCTTCATTAGATAGATAATATTGTAGATGATTTAGCATAAGTGGAAAATCAGACCCATCATTTTTGTCTTTTCTTAAAGCCATAGCTGTTCTTTGGTCTGTCCCAGGTGCCCTTCCCAATCCTAAATCAATTCTATTTGGATATAAAGACTCTAATGTCCCAAACTGTTCGGCTATTACTAAAGGAGAATGATTTGGAAGCATTATTCCACCTGAACCAATTCTTATTTTTTTTGTATTTGCACCAATATGACTTAAAATAACTGAAGTAGCAGCACTTGCTATATTATTAAAGTTGTGATGTTCCGCAATCCAATATCTTGTAAACCCAAAGTTTTCAACTGCTTGGGCAAGTTTTGTACTATTTTTTAAAGCATCACCTATTGAAAAACCTTCTCCGATTGGAACTAAATCAAGTACAGATAATAATGTTTGATTTTTTTTCATGATTTCACTCCTTTATAAAAAGAAGTATACATTAAAATATAAAATCACAATATAATGATTATCTAGTAAACTTGCCTATTTATCTAAAATGAAGATATTACATAGAGATATCTATTTTTTGTAATAACTCTAAAAGTAGTGTAGACTCTTCTTTACTTAAGTTAGCTGTTATTTCGCTATTTACTTTTTTTGCACTAGTAATCAACTCTTCAGTTAAAATACCCCCTTCTTCTGTTAAAAGAAGCATTTTTTTTCTTTTATCTTCTGGTGATTGTACTCTTTTTAAGTAGCCTTTTGATTCTAATCTATCAACTAGTCTTGTAATACTTGTTTCATCACCATAAGTATATTTCAATAACTCTTTTTGTGTTGTGACATTATTTTTATATAAGTTAATTAAAATACTAAATTGTAAGTGAGTTAAATTATAATCTTTTAGTTTTATTTCCATTGACTTTTTAATATTTATAAATATTATATTAAAGTGGTACCCTAAAGACTTTTGTAGTTCGAAATTTTGTTTTTCCATAAAAAATTATAACATATTTTACTAATACTTGTCTTTAACAAGTAATTAAGTTTAGCTCAATTATACTTGCACTTAACAAGTATTTAACCAACAAAGGATTTTATATGTCGAAAAAAAATGTTTTAATAACAGGTGGGGCTAGAGGAATTGGCGCTGCAACAGCCAAAAAACTAGCAAATGAAGGCTACAAAGTAATCATTAACTATGTAAATAGTACTGAAGTTGCAAATGAACTTGTAAATGAAATAAACTTCAACGGTGGAGAAGCTGTTGCTATACAAGCAGATATAAGAGATGATGCACAATTAGAAGCGATGTTTAATGAAATTGAAGAAAATCATGGTGGTATTGATATTCTTGTATCAAATGCAAATATGAATTTTGTACCAAAACCATTTGTAGAACAGACTTGGGAAGAGTTCTCTCAAAAATTAAATGATGAAATGCATGCAGCATATGCTTGTTCTAAACTTGCAACTAAATCAATGATTAAAAAGAAGTTTGGAAGATTAGTATTTATTTCTAGTACTCTATCAGAAGACCCTCTTCCAAGCTTTATTGCACATGGAACAGCAAAAGGAGCACTTGATTCATTTAATAAATATCTTGCTCAAGAGCTAGGAGCTTATGGAATAACATCAAATGTAATTGCCCCAGGATTAGTTTTAACTGATGCAACAAGTGGTGCACCAGAAGAGTTTATTGAGTTTATCAAGTCAATTACTCCAACCGGAAAAGTTGCAAACCCTGATGATATTGCAAATGCAGTTAGCCTATTTGTAAAAGATGAGAGTTCACATATTACAGGAACATATCTACCTGTTTGTGGTGGAGCTTACCTTTCATAAAAACATAATCCTTATACTTTAAAAGGTATAAGGGTTTAGATACTTCATTTAATCTATAATATTACATAGTTGTATTAAAATTCCACGATTTTATTTATAAAGAAAGAAATGAAAAAAAGTATTATTGAAAATAGAGAAATCCTACATATTGAAGATGGTATCCATGATACTAACTTAAAAAGTGTAAAGATATTTAAAACTAAAAACTATGAACCAAAGAGCCCTTTAATTTACGATGTATGTCTAATCCTTGTTTTGCAAGGGAAAAAGATTGCAAACCTAGCTAATAATAGTTTTACTTTTGACTGTGATAACTATCTTGTTGTTCCTACAACCTTACCCTTAGAGTGTGAAACTTATGCAACAAAAGAAGAACCTTTTATCTGCTTACTAATATCGCTAGATAGAAAAATCATGTATGATATTATTGAAAAACTAAATCACGACTCTTTTAAGAATAAAGATGAAAATAGCTTTGGTATTTTTTCTGATAAAGTTACAAATGAAATAGAAGATGCTACTTCAAAACTGTTAGATATTTTAGAGTCAAAAGAAGAATCAAGTATCTTAGCTAATGGTGTTTTAACTGAGTTATTTTATAGAATTGCCATTGGTAAAAATGCAAAGATGTTACATAAAATGTTTTTAGAAGAGAACAAGGAATCAAAAATAGCAAAAGCATTAAAAACTATTCATGATAACTATAAGGATAATATTGATACAGATACTCTTGCAAGAGTTTGCGATATGAGTGTTTCTTCATTTCATAATCATTTTAAAAAGATTACTTCACACACGCCACTGCAATATATAAAAAAGATAAGGCTAACAAAAGCAAAAGACTTATTAGTAAAATATGACTATAAAGTTGTAGATGTAGCCAATGAATTAGGTTATGATAACCCATCACATTTTAGTAGAGATTTTAAAAGTTATTTTGGATTTTCACCAAAAGAGGCAAAAGCCTCTTGTTAGTGTAGTGTAAGTTAAAACTTACGCTGCAATAGATCTGTTAATAATTTTTTCAACTTTATCTAAAGTAACAGTTCCATTTTCTCCAATTTCAGTGTAACCATGAGATTTAAATGCACTATGCACATTTTCAACAACTTTATCATCAATCTCATAAGCAGTTAATTTAGTTGGTACACCAACAGATTCAAATACTTCTTCAATTTTTTCTATAATAGCTTCGTTATTGTTTTCAATTCCAAATACATTTTTACCAAATTGTGCTAATTTGTCTTGTTTCTCATCAATCATTTCTCTGATTAAGTGAGGTAAGATTACTGCTAAAGATCTTGCATGGTCTAATCCATAAAATGCAGTTAATTCATGTCCAATAATGTGAGTTGACCAGTCTTGGCAAACACCATTTGCTAATTGGAAGTTAAGTGCTTGATTACAGATGTGCATTAAGTTTTCTTGCCACCATAATGTTCTTCTCTCACTCCATTTTTCAGCTAGTGTAACTAAACCTTTGTATAAAGTTTCAGCATAACCATCATTTACTAAAAGGTCATTTGTTTTTGTTAAGTATTGCTCAGAAATATGAACAAATGCATCAACTAAACCATTTCCTAATTGTCTGTCAGATAAAGTTCCCATAAATGATGGGTCTAATACTGCAAATTGTGGGTAAGAATGATCTGAGAAATACATTCTTTTTTCATCTGTAGTTTTTCTTGATACAACTGTTAAGTTATTTGATTCAGAACCAGTTGCTGCTAAAGTTAATACAACTGCTAAAGGAAGAGCTTCTTGAACTTCTGCTGTACCATCTAGGAAATCCCATCCATCACCATCATATAAAGATGCTGCTGCAAGATATTTTGAACCATCAATAACAGAACCACCACCAACTGCAAGGATATAATTAACACCCTCAGCTTTTACTAATTCTACTGCTTTATTCATAGTTTCAACTGTTGGGTTTGGCTCAACACCACCAAACTCTAACCACTCATGTCCACTTAAAGCTTCAACTACTTGGTCATAAGCTCCATTATTTTTAATAGAACCACCACCATATACTACTAATACCTTTTTGTCTTTTGGGATTAGGTTCGCTATCTCTTTAATTTTACCTTTTCCAAACTCTATTCCTGTTGGATTATGAAAAGAAAACTCCATTTATTTGTCCTTTGTAATTTAAATTCGCAGGAGTATTATAAAAGTTATATCAAAATATTTGAATACCATTTTCTCCAAATTTTATACCAAATTCTACAAATAAAATTTAAACTTAGAGAATTAGACAATTAGTATGGATAATTCTTCTATTCTATTTTTTTAATCTTATTTATAATGACCTATAGATATTACTGTTAGGAGAAATAATCAAAAAATATAAATTAAATATCTCATTTATTGCTTCAACATTCTCTTTTCTTATGGTTTTTGCAGCTTCTGCAGCACCTATCCCATTGTATGACATATATAGACAAGAAGAAGGCTTAACATATAATGATTTAGCACTTACTGCTGTTGTTTATTTTATTGGAGCTATTTCAGCTCTTTTAATATTTGGAAGAGTATCAAATCATTTAGGTAGAAAACCAGTTGCTTTTTTAATTTTTGTACTTACCTTTATATCAACACTTATGTTATTAGATATTGATTCTGCTCAATCACTAATCATTGCAAGATTATTGCTAGGTATTGCTTGTGGGCTTGCTTCAAGTGCTATCAGCTCATATATAGTTGATTCAGCCCATGGTTTACCATCTTGGATTCCTTCTGCAATTATAAGTAATTCTCCTATGGTAGGTCTTACTTTAGGTGCACTTATGAGTGGAAGTTTAGTTGAATTTGCACCTTATCCTAGAGCTTTATGTTATGTAGTTATATTATGTATTCTAGGTCTTTGTTCAATACTAATTATGTTTAGCAAAGAGTCCGTCAAGAAAAATAAAGGCTTAATAAAATCGCTTAAACCAAAATTTTCTTTGCCTCAAACAGACAAAAGACTTTATCCTATTGCAGCATCTACTTTTGTTGCAACTTGGGCTATGGGTGCTTTTTATCAAGCATTTGGACCATCTATTGCAGTTGACCAATTAGGAACACATAGTACTCTTATGGTTGCTATTTTATTTTCATCATATTTACTTCCTAGTGCAATTGGAGGTCCTTTAACTACTAAATTAACTTCTGCAAATGCACAAAGAATAGGAATGGTTATTTTTACATTTGCTGTTTTTGGAATATTAGCTTCTTTAAAACTATCTATGATTTCACTATTTATTTTATCTAGTGCAATTGCAGGAGCATCACAAGGTGCAGTTTTAACAGGAAGTATTCGTTCACTTCTTGCAGATATAAATATAAAACAAAGAGCTGGTGTATTGTCATTAATATATGCAACTTCATATACAGGAGCAGCAGTATCAAGTTTTATTGCAGGTCAACTTTCACACTATATGAATCTATTTCATGTATCAATATTCTATGGAGTTTTAGCATTTATAGTTTGTATCACAACACTTATTTTTGCAAAAAACCCAAAGCATACAAATTTATAGAAATAGGCAATACACATAGAGAATCTGTCTATCCTTTATATTAAAAAATGGATTATAATAAAAATAAAAGAGTGATAAATGAAAAAATTACTTTATAGTTTGTTGATTCTACTTACAACAATATCTTATGCCAAACAAGGAAAAAAAATGAAAATAAGTGTAGTTTCAAATGGAAATACTACAGTTTTTGAATTAAATAATTCACAAGCTTCAAAAGACTTATATTCACAATTACCACTAACTATTGCAGTTGAAAACTTTGGAGATAATGAAAAGATTTTTTATCCACCAACAAAGTTATCAGTTAACAACACTCCAAAAGCAAATGCTAAAAATGGAACACTAGCTTATTATGCTCCATGGGCAGATGTAGTTATGTTTTATAAAGACTTTGGAAGTGCAAGTGGTTTATATGAATTAGGAGAGTGTACCTCAGGCTTAGAATATATATCTAAAATGAGTGGAACAATTAAAATAGATAAACAATAATATTTTTAGGAGGACATTATGAAATATTTAAATAAAGATGAATTTGAAAAAGCAAATATGTTTGGTACTGGTGTACCAAATGATAACTATGCTAAATATTTCATTGGAGATTCATTTTTAAATTTTTTAGTTAAACCAGGTGAAGCTCCTATTTTCATGGCAAATGTGACATTTGAACCAGCCTGTAGAAATAACTGGCATATCCACAAAGCGAAAAGTGGTGGTGGACAAATGCTTATTTGTACAGCAGGTGAAGGGTGGCTAGTTCTAGAAGGACAAGAACCGCAAGAGTTAAAAGAAGGTTCAATTGGAATTATTCCACCAAATACAAAACACTGGCATGGAGCTAAAAAAGATAGTTGGTTTAGTCATATCTCTGTTGAGATTCCTGGAGAAGAGACTTCAAATGAATGGCTTGAACCTGTGGATGATGAGTATTATAATAACTTAAAATAAGCCACAGTCTTTCTACTTAAAAGGCTTAAATATGAACAAAACTAAAAAACAAGAACAAACAAGAAGAGAATTTTTAAGAAATTCAGCTTTAGTTGGTGCAGGAGTAGTATTTACTACACAACCTGTAAATATATTTGCAGAAACAAAAGGAAATAAAATGAGTAATACAGTAAAAACAAAAGGATATGCAGCATTTGATGAATCAGGAGAAATCAAACCTTGGGAGTTTGAAAGAAGACCTGTTGAAGATAATGATATTTTAATAGAAATTAAAGCAGCAAGTATTTGTCACTCAGATATTCACCAAGAAAAAGGTCACTGGGGAAAACAACAATATCCACAAGTGCCAGGTCATGAGATTGCCGGTGTTGTAACACAAGTTGGGAAAAATGTAAGAAAATTTAAAGTTGGTGATAGAGCTGGTGTTGGTTGTATGGTAAATGGTTGTACAACTTGTGAAGAAGAGCAATATCATCCAGATACTAAATTTACATATGGTTATCCAGAAGAAAAAGAGCCTACTGGTATCACTCAAGGTGGATACTCTACACACTTAGTTGTAAGAGATCATTTTGCAGTACATTTACCAGATAATATTAGTTTTGAAAAAGCAGCCCCACTATTATGCGCTGGTATTACTACTTATTCACCATTAATAAAAGCAGACATTAAAAAAGGTGATAAAGTTGGTGTTGCTGGAATTGGTGGACTAGGACACCTAGCTGTTAAAATTGCTGTTTCAAAAGGTGCCCAAGTTTATGCCTTCACGACAAGTGCTGATAAAGTACAAGATATCAAAGGTTTTGGAGCAAAAGAAGTAATTGTAGTTGATGAAGAGTTAAAAGCTATTCAACCATATGCTGGACAATTAGATTATATGATTTCAACTATTCCTTATCAGTTTAATGTAGCTGCTTATGCAAATGCTGTTAAGCCTTATGGTTACTTTACTATGGTTGGTATGCCTATAGGATTTGAACTTACACTAAGTAATATTGGGCTTGCTTTTAATAGAGTTAATTTTAATGCTTCACTTATTGGTGGGATGAAAGAAACACAAGAAATGGTTGATTATTGTGCAAAAAATGATGTTTTACCAGAGATTCAAATAATTAAAGCCCAAGAAATCACTCAGGCTTGGAAAAATGTTGAAAACAAAAAAGCTAGATATAGATACGTAATCGATACTGCTACTATATAAAAGATAATAATGAAAGAAAAAAAAGAAGTTAATCCTATCTGGGGAGCAGTTTGGGCAATGGCACTTTGTGCTTTTGTCTTAATTGCATCAGAGTTTATGCCAGTAAGTCTACTTACACCTATTGCTAATGATTTAACAATTACTGAAGGATATGCAGGTCAATCAATATCTATTTCCGGGCTATTTGCACTCTTTACAAGTTTATTTCTTACTACTATAGTAGGTAAAATCGATAGAAAAAGTATACTTCTATTTTTTACTATTTTAATGGGAATATCAGGAATAATAGTTGCTTTTGCACCAAATGCAACAATTTTGATGATAGGAAGAGCAATTCTAGGTATTTGTATAGGTGGTTTTTGGTCTATGTCTGCTGCAACTGCAATGAGACTTGTTCCTAAAGATAAAGTTCCAAAAGCACTTGCTATTATAAATGGCGGAAATGCATTAGCAACAACAATTGCTGCACCTCTTGGAAGTTATTTAGGTGGAATTATTGGATGGAGAGGAGCATTTTTTTGTATTGTTCCAATTGCAATTATTGCATTTATTTGGCAATATAAATCTATGCCATCATTACCATCACAGCACTCTTATGGCCATAGACCAAAACTAAGCAGTGTATTTAAACTTTTAAAACAATGGAAAGTTACTCTAGGAATAGTTTCGGTTATGTTATTTTTTATGGGAGTATTTTCTCTTTTTACTTATCTAAGACCCTTTTTAGAAGTAAAAACAAAACTAGATGTTCAGATGATATCTTTAGCTCTTTTAGCTTTAGGTATTGCAGGCTTAATTGGAACATTTATTATTGGAAACCTATTAAAAACAAAACTATTTAGTTTACTAATAGTTATTCCTTTTTTAATGATGTTTCTTGCTATAGGTTTTATTTTATTTGGAAACTCTGTTACTTGGGTATTTATATTAATAAGTCTATGGGGACTATTTGCAACTTCAGCCCCAGTTGCTTGGTGGACTTGGCTTAGTCAAACACTACCAAATGATGCAGAAGCTGGTGGTGGATTAATGGTTGCAGTTATTCAATTATCTATTACTTTAGGAGCAGCACTTGGTGGACTGTTATTCGATGCATATGGATATGAGATAACATTTGTTTTTAGTGCCATAATTTTAGCTATTTCTGCAATAATGTCAAGTATTACTGCATTTTACACAGTCAAAAATAGATAGACTAAAATATGAATCGATACTTTTTTTTGATTTTTTTAACAGGAGTTTTCATGTCAAGTTGTGCACAAAACACAAAGAAGTTAACAAGTTCAAAACAACACTATGAAAATGGTGTATTTAAAAACCTTGAAATGAGTTATGATTCAAGTTTTAGTACCTTTTTGTCCAACGTATGGGCTTTTTTGACAGATAAAACTGAAAACAAAATACCAGAAGATAATACAATTCCAATTGTTAAACTAACCTCTAAAGATATTGAAAATATGCCTAATAACTCTGTAGTTAGATTGGTACATTCAACTTTACTATTTAAAGTAGATAATAAATATATTTTAACTGACCCAGTATTCTCTGAGTCAATTACACCTTTTCCTTTTGTTGCTCCTACAAGATTTCATAAATTACCAATTACCATTGAAGAGTTGCCTTTTATAGATATAGTTATTATTTCACATAATCATTACGACCATTTAGATGCCCCAAGTATCGTAAAACTTAAAGATAAAGTAGGACATTTTTATACTACTCTTGGAGTAAAACAAAACTTATTAGACTTAGGCATAGATACTATGAAAGTATGTGAACTAGATTGGTGGCAATCTTGTACAAAAGGAAGCCTTTCATTAACTGCAACCCCAGCACAACATTTTTCAGGGCGTGGCTTATTTGATAGAAATAAGACTTTTTGGTCTTCATGGGTTATTAACTCTTCGGAATCTAAAATCTTTTTTAGTGGAGATACGGGATATTTTAGTGGTTTTAAAAAAATTGCAGATAAGTTTGGTCCCTTTGATATGACGTTTTTAGAAGCCGGAGCTTATAATGAACGCTGGAAAGAAGTTCATATGATGCCTGAAGAGACAATAAGGGCTCATCAAGATTTAAAAGGAAAAATACTTTTTCCTATACATAACAGTAGTTTTAAACTCTCAAATCATGCTTGGAATGAACCTTTAAAAAAAATTTCTAAAGAAGCTAGAGAAAAAAATATTTTAATAACTCATCCCAAAATGGGAGAGATTATTTCTTTACTAAAGTATAAACAAACACAAAAGTGGTGGGAACAACAATAATTATCGTCTTCTTCTTTTATTTCGTCTTTGGTTTATCTTATCAAGTAAACTACTTGTAAAAATACTTCCAGGGATTGCATAAAAAGCAATTCCTAATATACTAACTATTGTAGTTAAAATTCTACCTACTGTTGTTATTGGATACATATCTCCATACCCAACAGTTGTAAAAGTTATCACAGCCCACCATAAAGTTGTACCCATACTTGAATACACTTCTGGCTGGGCTTTTGACTCAAAATAGTAAACTAAAGGAGTTAGAGTAAAAAGAAGAATAAAAAGAACTACAACTATATAAAATAGCTCCTCTTTTTTCTCTTTTATTATATCTAAAATCATTTTATCAAACTCATTAAACTTTGCTAGTCTAAAAAGCTTGAAAATCCTAAGTATTCTTAGTCCTCTTAAAAAACCTAAATCGATATTTAAAAATGATAGATAAAAAGGTATTAAAACTATTAAATCAATAATCATTAAAGGAGTTAACATATATTTTATTCGTTTTCTTGTTTTAGAATAGACTCTTAATAAATACTCAATAGTAAATAAAAATATATTTATCATATTAATAGTTTTAAAAAGTTCAAAATATTCACTTAAAGATTTTTCTGTCTCTAAAAACATCACTCCTATGCTAACTAGAATATTTAGATAAATTAAAACTTGAACATAATATCCATACTTGTGCTTTGAAGGGTTTTCAAAGATTACGTTTAATTCTTGTGCAAACTTCATCTAGATTCTATTTTCCATAAACCACATAAATGCAAACATCAATCCAGGAGTCTTTGCTTTTGATTCATCATAAATAAACTCTTTATACTCATTAAGAGGTAAATACATAAGTTCTATTTGCTCATCATGTATTCCACCACCTTCATGGATTTTCATACTGTCATTTATCTTTGCATAATAAAGATGTTGACAACCTCCACTTACTCCAACATTTGTATAAAAAGATGTAATTTTTTCAATACTCTCTACAGGAACATCAAAACCACACTCTTCATCTATCTCTTCTTTTGCAATTTGCTCTAAAGTAGTGTTTTTATCAACAAGTCCCGCACAAAGTTCATAGGTAAACTTCTTACTTTCATCATTTAAATAAACTGCTGGTCTAAACTGTTTTACTAAAACAAAAGAGTCTTTTTCTTCATGGTAAAGTAAGATTGCTACTGAATCAAAATTCTTAACAGCTTCCCAAGTTTTATCTTTACCATTTTGTGTATATTTTATTTTTACAGGATGAACATACTCTGGTTCATCTAAAGGTTCTATTTTAAAGTTCTCTATTTTATTATTCATTTTTAGCCTTTGTGTCTAATTTTATATAGATTTAAATAAAATACTAGTAAATTAGTTTAATTATATACACTATAATTATTAAAGGTTTATTATGAAACTTAAGTATACTGGTCCAAAAGAGATTATTTCTCCCCATGGAGTTGATTTCAAAGATGGAAAAGAAGACAAATATGTATACATCTCTTTTGCAATGCAAATATTCTACGCAATTCACCATGAATATGAAAAAGATAGAATCTACACTCATACTATAGAAAAAGAGCTTTTAGAAGATACTCATATTTTAAATAAAATTTGCTCATTAAAACCAGATTTTGAAGAGATTTGCAAAGAAAAAGTTAAACTTCTTGAAAAAGAGTTAGATAAAGAGATTGAAGAAGTTAAAGAGCATACTGAACTTGTAGAAGAAGAGTTATTAGCTTATAAAAACAATTTAATCATTATGAAAGAGTATAGATTACAAAGAGAAACAAATAAAGTAATCTATCAACAAATTGTAGAGTTAATTGTTGATGATATTTTCGAACACAGATTAAAACAGATTAGTGCTCCTTTTAATGAAAAGTTTTGGCATGTACTACAAACAATTCAAGGAGAACTATCTCACCATGAGAAAAGATCAATAGGTTCAACTCTGGATACAACAGAGACTGAACCTATAGTTATTACACTTAGAATAAATCCTATTGGCAAATAACTGATGTAAAATCAATACTAAAGGTTGAACCTTGATTCTCTTTAGAATCTAGGTTTATCTTTAGGTTATAAGATTTACAAATCCTATTTACAATATCTAAACCTATTCCAAAGCCACCTTCAATATTTTTACCTCTTTTAAAACGTTTAAATATCTCTTTTTGTTCCTTTTCACTTATACCAATACCAAAATCTTCTACTTTAAATATCCCATTTATAAGACTAACTTTTATAGTAGAATTATTTTTGCTATATTTAATAGCATTTGATAAAAGATTATTTACAAGTTTTTGAGCCTTTGTTCTATCCATATAAACTTCAAGCTCTTCAATTTTTGCTTCTATATTAATATTTTTTGTAACAGAGATATCATTGAAAAACTCAACGCTGTCTTCAATTAAACTATTTAAAGCAAATTTCTCTTCCATGCTTTCATTTATATCATTAAAAGCGGAAAAATGAATATCATTGTATATCTGAGAAATCTGTTTTGAACTACTTAATATATACTTCATCATCTTTTCTGGATTTTTACCATTTTTTAGCATTGAAACAGAAGTCATTAATACTGAAACAGGAGTATTTAATTCATGGGCTGAATCTTTTATAAAGTTATCCATATCAGTAACTTTTTCTCTAACAGGTTTTAATAAAAGTTTTGCAAGGAAAAAGGCTACAAAACCTATAAATACAGAACTTAATATAAAAATAATAGCTAGGTAAATCTTTAAGTCATTCATGTTTTCTACACCACGACACGTTTCTGTAACTATATATCGAATAGGAATATTATTCTCTTGTAGTTTTAGCACGTAAAAGTGTTGTTCAGCTTTTTCATAGAATCTCTTTGTAAAATCTACTGCATCTTTTCTATCTAAATTAGAGAATAAAAACTTTTTATCTTTGTCATATAAAGCATATCTTATTCTTTCATCTTTAAAAGCTTTTGGAACATATTTTTTCTCATGCATATAGGCATTTAAAATATCAGTTTTAATACTCATAGACGCATTAATTAGCTCCATACTACAGCTTTTTTGTAAAGACTTATATTGCTCTTGATAGTAAAAATAAAATAGTACAGCTAATAAAAGCATTGCTGAGCTAATATAAATTGCTAAAAAACTAAGTAGTGCATTTCTCTCATTTTTATTCAAATTTGTACCCTATTCCTCTTATTGTTTGAATTCTATCTTTTCCCAAAGTTTCCCTTAGGTTTTTGATATAAACTCTAATTGTTGCATCAGTTGGCATCTCTTCATATGCCCAAATATTTTGAAGTAACTCTTCACTTGAAACTACTCTATTTCTATGTTTACAAAAATAGCTTAGAATATCTCTCTCTTTTTGAGCAAGATGTTTTACTTCTCCATTTAAATTAATTTGACAAAGTTCTGGTAAAAATAGAATTTCATCACTAATTTTAACTTCACTCTCATTACCTAAGTTAAACTGTTTACATAGTTTTTTAATTCTTTGGTCTAACTCTTCTAAATCAAAAGGCTTTTTAATATAATCATCAACTCCACTTTCAAAAGACTCTTTTAAATGTTTCATATCTTGAAAAGCTGTTAGGATTATCACTGGTGTTTGATTTTTATAATCAGTTCTAATTGTTTTTAAAACATCAATACCAGTCATGATTGGAGTATTTATATCAAGTAGTGCAAAATCAAAAACTTCATCAATTAAATACTCTAATGCCTCTTGTCCATTTGTACACAAAGTCACATCAAAACCTTGGTCACAAAGGTGTTCATTTAATAAATCATTTAGTGCTGGGTCGTCTTCAAGAAGTAGAACTTTCAAATATAATCCTTTTATAAAGTTAAAAAATTATACTGAAAGTTTGTTTATTAAGTGTAAAGACTAATCTACGTAGGTATCTCTAATTTTTAAGAACTCATCTAAGTTATCAAAGAATAGTTCAATTAGTTTAGGGTCAAAGTGTTTCCCTTTTTGCTCTTTAAATAGCTCAAGTATTTTATCAAGTCCCCAAGCTTTTTTATAACATCTATCACTTCCTAAAGCATCAAAAACATCTGCAATAGCTGTAATTCTTCCAAAAATATGAATCTCTTCTTCTTTTAATCCTTGAGGGTATCCACTTCCATTCCATTTTTCATGGTGATGATAAGAGATAATTGCAGCAGCTTTTAAAATCTCTCTTTTTGAGTTTTTAAGAATATTATATCCAAGCTCACTATGCTCTTTCATAATTTCCCATTCTTCTTCATTTAGTTTTCCTGGTTTATTTAAAACACTATCAGGAATACCAACTTTTCCTATATCATGCATAGGTGAAGCCATAAAAATAATATCAATGTCATTTTGTTTTAAACCACAAAGTTTTCCTAAAAGTTTAGAATACTCTGCAACTCTTTTTACATGGTTTCCAGTCTCTTTTGACCTAGTTTCACCAATCTCACCCATTCTATAGATAATCTCACGTTGTGTATCTTCTAACTCTTTATGTAACTCTATAATAGAAGTAATATTATGGCAAACAGAAATAAACTCAATAATTTCATTGTTTTGATTGAAAATAGGAGAGATAACTGCATCTAAATGAAAAGTCTTTCCTGTTTTTGACTTATTCATTAGTTTCCCACTCCAAGTCTTACCACTTTTTATAGTTTTCCACATTTGCCTTGAAGTTTCAATATTAGTCTTTTCATGTCTTATTAGTTTAAAAGTTTGCCCAATAAGCTCATCTTTTGTGTACTCAATTAGCTGACAAAACCTATCATTTACATAAGTAATTTTACCTTGTAAATTAAATCTTGAAACTATATTTATTTGATTAATTACATTTTCATACTGCTCTTGATTTTTTAGTGCATCATTTAAGTTAGAGATTTTTTGAACATTTTGTTTTTGTAAGAATTTTCTTGTTTTTTCTTGGGGAGTAATATCTTGTCTTATTGCGATATACTCAATAATATCACCATTCATATCTAAAATTGGTTTTATCGTTGAACGTACATAATAAGACTTTCCTTGTTTAGAAAGGTTTTTTACAACTCCTTGCCATACCTTTTTCTTTTCAGAAATAGTTGTCCACATTTTCTTAAAAAGTTTTTCAGGAGTATCTGGATGTCTAATAATATTGTGGTGTTGCCCAATTAACTCATCTTTTGTATATCCTGAGATATCAACAAATCTATCATTTACATAAGTTATTATTCCATGTTTGTTTGTTTTAGAAACAATTGAATCAGCATCAACAATATTTTTGTACTGTTCTAAAAGATTTGAGACACTATCTTTTTCACTCTTATTACAAATATTTTCTGCAAACTGTGTAATAACTTGTATTAAGTCAGATATATTTAATGGTTTTAAAATAAATCTACTAATTCCTATTTCGATAGCTTCAATTAAAATCTTA
Source organism: Arcobacter sp. F155 (assembly GCF_004116455.1). Classification (NCBI taxonomy): domain Bacteria; kingdom Pseudomonadati; phylum Campylobacterota; class Epsilonproteobacteria; order Campylobacterales; family Arcobacteraceae; genus Arcobacter; species Arcobacter sp. F155. The sequence goes on along the minus strand of NZ_PDJU01000001.1, from coordinate 110,891 downwards.
CTATCATTGTGAGCACTAATTACTATAATTGGTATATCACTATTATCTTTTCTTACATGTTTAGAAAACTCTATTCCACTCATGTTTGGCATAGTAATATCTGTAATAATAATATCTACTCTGTTATTATCATAAAGTTCTACTGCTTCTTGTCCACAATTTGCTACATGAACTTTTTTTACTAAGTTCTGAAGTATCCCTACTGTTTGTTTTTGAATTACAAGGTCATCTTCTGCATAAAGTATTGTAATTTGTTTCAAACACTCTAAATTTAAATCTTTCACTCTTTTCCCAAAATGTTTTATTGATAATTGTAACAAAATTTTTTAAATATATTATATATTTTAGTAACAAAAAGATGGATTTTTAAAAGTTTTTTTCTTTGAAAATAGCTTTAAAATAGCAATTGGAGAGATTATTTATTTATAGTACTCAAGAGAGTACTATTTGAAGTTATCATAAACTAAAGGTGACTTTAGTTCTAAAGATTTTAAGTGTTTCATTATTGTTTGTAAATCATCAATATTTTTTCCAGTAACTCTAATTTCGTCACCTTGATTTACAGCTTTTACTTTTAGCTTTAGTTTTTTGATTTCAACTTGAATCTGTTTTGCTTCATCTGCTTTTATAGAATCAACAATTGAATATACAAATCTTCTATTAGCACCAGAGCTATCCTCTTTTCTTAACTCTTCTAAAGAGTTAATTGATAATCCTCTTTTATTCATCTTAGAGATTAAAATATCATACATTGCATCTATTTTATTATCACTTGAACTAACTAGTGTTAAAGTTTTTGCACCTTGATTAAAGTCTATCTCTTTTTCGATACCTTTAAAATCGTATCTATTATCTATCTCTTTTTGTGCTTGGATTACTGCATTTTTCATCTCTTGCATGTCTAATTTTGCAGAGATATCAAAACTATGTTCTTTTGCCATATGTAAGAACTCCTATTATTTTAAAATTTATGATTTATTATAAGAAATTTTTGATGTAGAAATAATTAAAAATTATTATATAGCTAGATTTCTCTAACTATATAATATGATCTTCTTTTCGTGGTTGTGGTAAAACTAGATTTAATAAAATACCAGTAATTGCACCAAGACCAATTCCTGAGAAAGGAACTCCACCAAAATTAAATGTCATTCCACCAATTGAGAATACTAAAATCATTGATACAATGATTAAGTTTCTAGGACAATTGAAATCTATATTTGCTCTTGTAAGTGTAGAAATACCAATACTTGCAATAATACCAAATAATAAAAGCATAATTCCACCCATTACAGGAACTGGAATAGTTGCTAATAAGCCACCTAACTTACCAATAAAGGCTAATAAAATAGCTGCAATAGCTGCCCAAGTCATGATTGCTGGGTTATATGCTTTTGTAACTGTAACTGCTCCTGTAACTTCTGAGTAAGTTGTATTTGGTGGACCACCAAAAAGTGAAGCAACTGAAGTAGCTAAACCATCACCTAATAGTGTATTTTTAAGTCCTGGCTTTTTTAAATAGTCTTGTTTTGTAACATTTGAAATTGCTAGCATATCACCAATATGTTCAATAGCAGGAGCAATTGCAATTGGTAAAATAAATAAAATAGCTTGCCAGTTAAACTCTGGTGCTGTAAAACTAGGAATTGCAAACCAAGCTGCTTTTTCAACAGAAGAGAAATCAACTACCCCATAAAAAAGTGCTGCAATATACCCTGCAATAATACCACCTAAAATAGGAACTAATTTAAAAATCCCTTTTCCTAAAAGTGAAATAAATACCATTGTAAATAGTGCTATCATTGAAATAACAATTGCTTTATCAAATGCAATTAACTCTATTGCACCATCACCTGTTTTTCCCATTGCCATATTTACTGCAACTGGTGAAAGAATAAGACCAATAGACATAATTACAGGACCTACTACAACTGGTGGCAAAAGTTTATGTAAAAACCCATCACCTTTTAGTCTAATTAAAAAGCTTAGAAAAATATATAATAAACCTGCTGCTACAAGTCCTGACATAGTAGCTGCAATACCCCAAGTTTTTACACCATGTGCAATTGGAGCAATAAATGCAAAAGATGATGCTAAGAAAATTGGAGGAATAGCACCTCTATTTACAAATTGAAAAACTAATGTACCAATACCTGCTGTAAATAGTGCAACATTTGGGTCAAGTCCAGTTAAAATAGGAACTAAAACTAAAGCACCAAAAGCAACAAACAGAAACTGAATACCTAAAACTGAGTCTTTTACTCGAAAGTTATAATCCGTGGGTTTCATAAGTCCTCTTTAGTAGAAAATTAAGTTAATTATAATATCTAAGAATAGGTTAATTTTTAGTAAACTTATGTGCAACTTATAAGTAATTTTTAGCTATTATTAAACTTGAAAAACAAAAATAATCAGGAATTATATTATGTACAAAGAAAGCTCAAATGTGGTTGTAAAACACCTAGTTAATAGACTAAGAGATGTTAAAACTGCTTCAAATGAATTTAGACTTACAATAGAAGAAATCTCAAGAATTATTGCAGCTGAAGCTTTAGAAGATTTTGAAACTAAAACTACAAGTATTGAAACATGGCAAGGGCCATTAGATGTTGAAATGCTTGAGGTTAATAAACTTGTTTTAGTTCCAATCTTAAGAGCTGGTGAACCAATGTTAACAGGTATTTTAAGAACTTTACCATATGCAAAAAGTGGATTTTTAGCAATGAAAAGAGATGAAGAAACTGCTTTATCTAAACTATTTTATGAAAATATTCCAAACTTAGATGGAAGAACTGTTTTATTATTAGACCCGATGATTGCTACTGGTGGTTCTTTAATTGATGGAATTGATTACTTAAAAGAAAAAGGTGCAAAAAGAATTATCTCTTTAAATATTTTAGGAGCTCCTGAAGGTGTTGAAGCAGTTCAAAATGCTCATCCTGATGTTGATATTTATATTGCTCAAATTGATGAAAGACTTGATGAAAATAAATATATTAGACCAGGTCTTGGAGATGCTGGAGATAGAGCATTTAACACTAACGGTTAATAATACTCATACTCTAAAGGGTTTGAATACTTATATTTAAACCCTTCTCTTTCAATTTTACTTCCATCTATTAGACGTTCTTTATACTCTTTTTTATTTTTAAAAATAGGTTTATCAAAACCAAACTTTGAAGCATTTTTAAAATATATCTCTTTTCTTGTTGGATGTTGACAGCTACAAAGATTGTAAATACCTTTTAAATCATTTTCTAGGGCAAATATTGTTGCAGCAATTACATCATCAAGATGAACATAGTTTATCTTCACATCTTCACTATCAAGCTCTTTTCCTGCAAAGTATCTTCCAGAAATTCTACTAGCTCCCATAAGTCCAGAACATCTAAAAATAACATGAGTTTTCTCTTTTATTAACTTCTCTATACCATAAATCTTTTGTGATTTAGGGTTTGTAAACTCTTCATCTTCATTGAAAGTTTTTTCTTCATCTGGATAAATCGAAGTTGAACTAATAAATATGATTTTTTCTATGTTTTTTATATTTTCATGGGAATATATTTTTTCTAAAAAGGCTTTGAAGTCTTCAAATTTTGAGGGAGGAAAGTTTATAAATAAATAGTTTGTATCTAAAAGTTCATCTAAACCTTCTAATGAAGTTTCATTTAAAACAAAAGGAAGTAATCCTTCTTTTTTAAAAGCTTCTTTCTTTTCTTTTGTTCTAATAGAGACTTTTACTTTGTAGTTTTCTTTTAAACTTAGAGCTAAAGGGTGACCTAGCCACCCTGTTCCTAAGATTGAAACTGTTTTTTTCATAGTTACTCTTTTTTCTTTAAGTCTTTAACTTCTTCTCTTAAAGTTTTAATCTCTTCTAATAAAATATCTAATTTTTTACTATCTTCATGTACTTCTTCATGGAAGTCTGCTTCTTGAATTTTTTGCATTTCACCAATAATAACTGCAACAAAAAGGTTAAAGAATACAAATGCTGCAATAATTACAAAAGATACAAAATAAATCCAAGCCATAGGATATACTTCCATAGCCTCATACATAACATCTGTCCAGTCTTCAAAAGTAAGAACTCTAAACAGTGTAAGCATTGAAATTAAGAAGTCTTTCCATAATCCAGATGGTAAATCTTGGAAATAGAAGTTTCCAATAATTGCATAGATATAGAAAATGATAAACATTAAAATCACAATATCAATGATTGCTGGGATAGCCTTGATTAGCATATCAATAATTGCTTTTAGCTCAGGTCGAGCTGTAAACAATCGTAAAACTCTAAATACCCTTAACATCCTTGCAATAGCTGCAAAACCTGATTGCTCTAAAGGTAAAAGAGTAATTACAACAATAATAAAATCAAAAAGATTCCATCCTGATTTAAAAAAGTTAATAAACTTCTTTTCTGCTACCATTTTAATAGCTATTTCAAAGATAAAATATATAGTTACAAAAATATCTGCAAACTGTAAAAATATTGCATAATTAGTCTCTACTTCATCAATTGTTTTAAATCCTAAAACAGAAGCATATGCTAAAATAATAAAAGTTGTAAGGTTAGAAAACCATTTTGCATCTCTTATATGCTCAATTCTCTCAATTACGTTCATCTACTATTTTTCCTTATAAAATGAAATTGCTAACATTATCCATGCGATAATTAATAGTGTCCCTCCAATAGGAGTGATTGCACCTAAAATAGGCATATTTAATAAAACTAAAGCGTATAATGAAAATGAAAAAATTATCATTCCAATTAAAATTAGCCAAGCTGCTATTTTTACGCCTTTTGAGTCAGGCTTTAAATACATCATAAATGTTGCTGCAAAAAGCCCTAGTGTGTTATAAAAATGATATTCAACACCAGTATTATAAGTTACTAGTAACTGTGCTGAAACAATTGCTTTTAGACCATGTGCTCCAAAAGCTCCAATTGCAATGGCAAGTGCCATCATAATAGAAGAAACTGTTAGAAAAAATCTAACGTTTTTATTTAGTGTCATTTACTTTTCCCAAAATTTTTTGGGAAGTATAGCTAAAAAAGATTAATCGTTTTCTTTATTTTTTTTATCTTTCTTTTTTGAAGAAAAACCAGCGCCTTTTTTCTCTTTTTTTGTTAAATCAAGGTCATTTATTAAAGTCTTATAATCCATACCTTCTTGATTCATTTTTGCAAAACAAGCTGCTACTGCTGCAATTGCATTTGGTACTTGTTCTTTTTTCTTGTAAGATTGAATGTTCTTTTCACTAACTTTAATTAAAGCTGTAAATTTAGGTATTGTAAGTTCTGCATCTAGTAAAAGTTTTTTAAATTCAATAAAAGTCATCTCGTCCTATTCCATAATTTAAATTTGTGAAAACATTATACAATAAAATGACTTGAAAGTTATCTGAAATAGTAAAGATTTATATAGAAAGTATATAATTTATAGAGAACAACAGTTTAGAATAATCTAAACTGTTATTTTACGTCAACTTCCCAAAAGAAGTCAATCCATTTGTCAGCTTCTTTTACAGAATAATCAGGTTGTAAAACAGCTGTTTCTTTTCTAAAGATTGTTGCTAATTTGAACTCTACTTCAGGAAATTTTTCGTGTAATACTTTTAAAATTTCTCTCATAGTTTCACCAGAGTCAACAATATCATCAATAATTAATACTCTTTTTGCATGAGATACATCAGGAATATTAAAAATATTGAATGTATCAAGTTTTAATTCACCTTCATAGTGAATAGAGTTTAATGCATATAGATTTCTCATATCTAAAGCTTGCGCCATTAAGTGAGAAAGTGTTAAACCACCTCTTGCAACTGCTAAAAGAATGTCTGGCTCAAAACCTCTACACTTGTCAACTAAAACTTGAGTATCTTCTTTAAACTCTTCGTATCCGTAATAATATTTTTCCAAATAAAAACCCTTATAAAATAAATGCTAATAAACTTATGAATGTAATTACTAAAATCCCTAAGTTTAAGTCTTTGTATTCATTTCTAGCTAATTTAATAATAGTATAAACTAGAAATCCTGCAGCAATACCATTTGTAATAGAAAAAGTTAATGGCATTAAAACTACGATGAAAAATGCACCTGCACTTGTTGCTAAATCTGTGTCTTCAAAGTTGATTTTACCTAACTCTGTAAACATTAATACACCAACAACAACTAAAACAGGATAAATTGCATTTCCTGGAATTGATTTAAATAATGGTAGCATAAAAAGTGTACAAACAAAAAATGCTGCTGTAAATACAGCTGTTAAACCTGTTCTTCCACCCTCTTCTACCCCTGATGCACTTTCAATAAATGCAGTTGTTGTAGATACTCCAAGAAGTGATCCAGCAGTAGTTGCCATTGCATCCGCTTCTAATGTTTTTTGTAAAGATTTATCATCTTTATTATTCTCTTGGAATAATTTTGCTCTTGTTCCAACACCAGTTAAAGTACCTAAAGTATCAAACATATCAGTAATTAAGAATGTGATTATTACAGGTAATAAAGAAAGTGTTAGTGCACTTGCAATATCAAGCTCAAAAGCAATTGGTGCAATTGAAGCAGGAGCACTTAAAAGTTCAGTAGGTAATTCACCAAGTCCTGTTGACCAAGCAACAACAGATGTGATTCCAATAGAAAGAACAAAAGCTCCTTTTACTTTATATGAATAAAAAGCAAAAGATAAAACTAATCCTAGAACCCCAAGTAAAACATTTGAGTTAGAGAAGTCTCCTAAAGCAACTAATGTTGCTTCATTATCAACAATCATTCCCATTTGTTTTAAACCAATAAATGCAATAAAAGTACCAATACCAGCAGAAATTGCACGTCTTAGGTTCATTGGAATTGAAGTCATAATCCAAACTCTAAAGTTTGTAAAAGATAAAATCACAAATAAAATACCTGATAGAAATACGATTCCTAAAGCTGTTTGCCATGGTATGTTCATACCTAATACTAACCCATAAGAGAAGTATGCATTTAATCCCATACCAACTGACATTGCAATTGGAGTATTTGACCATAAACCACTAAATAGTGTTGCTAAAATAGTAATTAACGCAGTTGCTGTGATTACTGCTTCCATTGGAAGTCCCGCATCGGCTAAAATAAAACCATTTACAGGAACAATATACATCATTGTTAAAAATGTTGTAAATCCAGCAGATAATTCAGTAAAAACATTTGTTTTATGTTCGTTTAGCTTAAACATAAATATGTCCTTAAAATTTAAAATTAAGGGATAATTATACAAAAATTAAGCTCTATTTCTACTAAAAAAATGTATAAAATATGCAACTTACATATATAAAATAATTTTAGTCTTTATTTAGTATTTTTGCTATTGTTTTAATCCCTGCTTTCATCTGTGATTTAGAACTATTTGTAAAATTGAATCTTGCATGTGTAGATTTTTCTTCATTTATATCAAATACACAAGAAGGAACAAAAGCTACATTTTTTTCTAAAGCTTTTTTTGCTAATTCTAAACTATCTTTTTCAAATTTTCCATAAATAAACATTCCGCCCTTTGGTTTTTCAAACTTAAAAGAAGGTAGATACTCTTCCATACATTTTGCCATATAATTCATCTTTGATTTATACTCTTTTCTAATCAACTTTATATGCTCAAATAAATCATTATCTTCTAAATATTGATTTATAATCATTTGACTTAAAGTAGAAGTATGTAAATCTAAAGACTCTTTTGCGATTAAAAGCTTTTCGATATTCTCTTTAGATGTTCTAATCCAACCAACTCTAAGACCTGGTGCTACTATTTTAGAAAATGAACCTAAGTGAAAACTCTTTTCATATAATGAAGCGATTGGTTTTCTTGTTTTACCATTAAAACTTAATAAACCATATGCACCATCTTCAATTAAATATGCATCACTTTGTTTTAATAAACTTGCAAAAATTAACCTTTCTTTTAATGACATACATTTAGATGTTGGATTTGAAAAATCACTCATTAAATATAAAGTATCATCTTCACTCATTCTAGCCTTTAAACTCTGTGTATCAGTAAAGTCATTTAAACTTTTATTTAAAATTTTAAAAGCTCCTAATGCTCCAATATAAGTTGGTTTTTGAACAAATAGTTCTTTATGAATAAAAGTTTTACTGATGATGTCAAATGATTGTTGAGAACCTGTTGTTATTAAAATTTCATCAGCTTGTGTTGGAAAATCAAACTTTTGAGTATATATTTTTGCAATCTTTTTTCTTAAAGCTTCATCTCCAATTGATTTACTATATTGCAAAGCATCAACTTTTTTTAAAACTTTGTTTGTTGCTTTTTTAATCTGTTTTAATGGAAATAGTTTTTCATTTGGTAATCCACCTGCAAATGAGATTGTATCTTCATTTGTAGCATCAAGAATTTCTCTTATATATGACCTTTTTAAATTGCTCATTTCTTTTCCTAATATTTTTATTATTAGAACTTTACTATTTTTTTTGATTTTATTCTTTATCCTAAATTTCATTTTTTTTGTTCTATATTGCTATTTTTTGGTATAATAATTCTATGAAAAAAGATACAAAGATGATTCGCTCTAAAATTGTAAATGACACAATTTTTTATATCAATAAAAATATTGAATTAAACATTACATTAGATGAACTAGCAAAAAATAACTCTGTAAGTAAATATCACTTCCATAGAATCTTTAAAGAAGAGACAGGAATGAATCTTTTTGAGATGATTACTTCAATAAGACTACAAAAAGCTGCAAACCTTTTAATTGTAAATAAGTACTCTACTATTAGTGAAATAGCAAATGCTTGTGGCTTTAACTCTCACTCTTCCTTTATAAAAGCTTTTAAAAAGAAGTTTAACTACACTCCTAAAGAGTGGAAAAAAGATGGTTATAAAAAGTTTTCCCAAGAGATTATTAAAAGTTATGAAAGCTTAGAAATAAAAGAGAAAATAGAACCAACAATCAAATTTTGTGAAACAATCAAGTGTCTTTATATCAGACATAAAGGTTATGGAAAAAACATCACAAATACTTGGCAAAGACTTTTATCACTAAGCTTTGAATTAGGGATTAAAAACCCTATTCAAATAGGAATTCAACATGATAATCCAACTATTACTTTAAAAGAAGAAGCTTCATATATAGCTTGTATAAAAGTAGATGAAGAGAAATTTCCGAACCTTCCTATTTTAGAACTTCCAAGTAGTATTTGTGCTGTATTTACTTTAAAGGGTAAATATGGAGACGTACTAAAATACATGGCTTATATATACAATGAATGGCTTCCTAACTCAGGATATGAAGCAAAAACAACCCCTTCTTATTCAATTTATAAGAAAAACCATTTTGTTGATAATAATGAGTTTTTTGAACTAGACTTCTATCTTCCAATAAAAGTAATATATTAATGTGTCACATAAGTCATATTTGTAATAAACGATAACGACTATCATAACCCACCCAACGGGCATTTGATAAAGATAACTTTATTTTAAATATAATAAAAAAATAGTATAATAATTTTGATAAAAGAAGAAAGTAAAGGATAAATAATGATAAAAAATGCTTCTATAAAAGTTAAGCTTTTATCAACAGTAATTATTGCTATTTTAGTAGTAGCTCTTTATATGTTATTTGAAGTTGTTTCATCTTTAAAAAGTGCATCAACATTAGTAGTTAATCAAACTGAAAAAACTGCCTATGAAAATAAAGAGAAAGAGCTTAAAAACTATGTTTCTTTAGCTATTGAAACAGTTGAGTCATATTATGAAAGAACTGCAAAAGATAAAGTAAAAAGTGAAGTTGAAGACTATATTACAGAACAATCTGGATTTTTATTTTCTATTATTGAAGCAGAATATGAGAAAAATAAAAATATCTTAAGTGAACAAGCACTCAAGGAAAGAATCAAGTCTATTATTGAAAATACTAGATATGGTACATCTGGATATTTTTGGGTAAATGATTTTAACTATAAAATGGTTATGCACCCAATCAAAAAGGAATTAAGTGGACAATACTTTAAAAATACGCCTAAAGTTCCTTTTGTTGAATTAGGTGTAGAAGCACTAAACAAAAATAAAAAAGATGAAGCATTTATTGAATACTCATTCTATAATCCAAGTAGTAAGAAAACTGTATTTAAAGCTTCTATTGTAAAGGTGTTTAAGCCATACAACTGGATTATTGGTACTGGTGCATATATTGATGACATTAGTGAAAAGATGAAACAAGAAGCATTAAAAGCTATTGGAACTATGAAGTATGGAAAAACTGGATACTTCTGGGTAAATGATTCTAATCATGTTGTTTTAGCTCATGGAGCAAAAGCTTCATTAGTTGGAAAAGATATGACAGATTTACAAGATAAAAAAGGAAAATACCTTTATCAAGAGATTGTAAAAACTGCAAATGCTTCTGAAAATGGTGGTTTAGTTAAATACTTCTGGTCAATTCCAGGAAAAACTGGTGACTTTGAAAAATTCTCTTATGTACAAAGATTTGAACCATGGGATATGATTATAGGAACTGGTGCATATATTATTGATACAGAAGAGGAGTTAAAAAAGCTAAATGACTTAACTGAAGAAAATATTGCATCTGCTATTGTTAGTTCAATTATTGCTGTTTTAATTTTAATCATAATTTTAACAATTGCCGTTGTTATTATTCTTAATAGAGTTGTATTTAATCCATTAGAGTATTTCCAACATGGTTTACTTGACTTCTTTAAATATGTAAATAAAGAGAAAGAAGATATTAACCCAATTGAAGTTACTGCAAATGATGAGATTGGAAAAATGGCTTCTCTTATCAATGATAATATTGATAAAACAAAAGCAATTATAGAACAAGACAACAAAGTTATTTCAGAAGTAAAAGATATTGTTAACAGAGTTAGTGATGGATTATTAAATGAAAGAATTTCAACTTCAACAAATAATGAATCACTTGAAGAGTTAAAAAACTTACTTAACAATATGCTTGATAACTTAGAAAAGCTTGTAGGTAAAAATATCAATAACCTAAGTGAAGTACTAGAGCACTATGCTAGTAGAGACTTTACTAAATCACTTGATAAAGCAAGTAGCGGTAAAATTGGAAATGACATTCTTAACTTAAATAGAATGATAACAATTATGCTTCAAGACAATAAAGAAGATGGTGAAACTCTACAAGAGAAATCTTTAGAGTTAACAACTAATGTTAAAACATTAAGTGAAAATGCTACAAGTCAAGCTGCATCTTTAGAAGAGACTGCTGCTTCAATTGAAGAAATCACTGGTAATATTAGACAAACAAATGATAAAGCACAACAGATGTTAAAAATCTCTTCTGAGACTCAAAACTCTGCACATAAAGGTAAAGATTTAGCAACTAGAACTTCTGTTTCAATGGAAGAGATAAATGAGAAAGTAACTATGATTAATGAAGCAATTACAGTAATTGATCAAATTGCCTTCCAAACAAATATTCTATCTCTTAATGCAGCTGTTGAGGCAGCTACTGCTGGTGAAGCTGGTAAAGGTTTCGCAGTTGTTGCAGCTGAAGTTAGAAACTTAGCATCTAGATCTGCTGAAGCGGCTAAAGAGATTAAAGACTTAGTTGAAGATGCGACAATTAAAGCAAATGATGGTAAAAATATTAGTTCTGAGATGATTGATGGTTTCCAAGAACTTGAAGAAAATATCAAACAAACTAATAATCTAATCAATGATGTTACAAATGCAGCTAATGAACAAAGTTCAGGAATGAATCAAATTAGTGATGCGGTAAATCAATTAGATAGATTTACTCAAGAGAATGCTTCAATTGCAGATAAAACAAACTTCATTGCACAAGAGACAAACTCAATTGCAGATGATATTGTAGAAGCAACAAATAAAAATAAATTTACTCAAAAATAAAAAAATATCAAACTAGATGAAATTTTTCATTCTAGTTTGATTTCTACCTCTTTCTTTAGATTCATATAAAAGTTTATCAACACTATTATACAAACTGCTTGAAGTAAAATCTTTATGAGCTTTTAAAATATTTCCTAGACCTATAGATACAGTTAGATATGGATAAATAGAAGTATTTGCAGCATCTATTTCTTTTGCAATGATATTTGTTCTTAGCTTTTCCATTAAGGCATATGAGTCTTCCGGTGAGTTTGTATTAAATAATAAACCAAACTCTTCTCCACCTAATCTAAAACAAAAATCATTTTCTCTAGTTAGAGTACTTCTAATAATACTTGCAACTTCTGTTAAAACTTCATCACCTTTTTGGTGTCCAAACTTATCATTAAAATCTTTAAAAAAATCAATATCAATTAAAGCAAAAGAGAACTCTTGCCCTGTTCTATTTAAGTACGCTAATTTTTTACTAAAGGTGCTTTCAAAATATCTTCTATTTCCTAAGTTTGTTAGAAAATCAGTATTACTTAGTCCACTTAAAAGTTTGTTTTTTCTATCTAACTCTTCAACTGTTTGTTTATATGAAGTTATATCTAACATAACTCCCACAAGCCCAAGAACAGTTCCATCTTCTACAAAAGTAGCCTTATAGAAGTTGTAATGTCTAACTTCAGAATCTGCACACTTTACTTTTGTTTCATAGTTTTGAACCCCAGGGTTATTAAAAAGTTCTTCGTCTTTTTGCTTATAAATATCTGCATACTCTTTTGGAATAAGATCAGGAAGTTCATAAAGAGTTTTCCCTTCTATTTCTTCCTTACTTATTCCTAGAATTGTTTTAGAAAAAGCATCATTACAATATAGATATCTTCCACTTCTATCTTTGTAGAACATAGGGTTAGGAACTGTATCGAATAGCATTTGTAAAAAAGAGTTATTAGATTTTAAACTATCACAAAAAAATTCTAATTGTTTATCTAACTCTTCTTGTACTTTTTTTATAGCCAATACAAACTCCTTTTAAAATTGCAGTAGAATAGCATAAATAAAGTTTTAAAACCTTAAGACTCTTTAGTTTTTTTTGGATAATATTCATCCATGAGACTTTTAGAACCAATAGAAAAAATATACCTCCTTGATGAAGATAATTTTGATTTCCCTACTTTAGAAATGATGAATAATGACCTAGTTGCAGTAGGAGGAGACTTTCATCCCCAAAGATTATTAAATGCCTATGAACATGGACTTTTCCCCTGGTTTATGGATGAATACAATCACATACATTGGTTCTCACCTCAACAAAGAATGGTTTTATACCCAGATGAAATGAAGGTATCAAAAAGCCTTAGAAAAACAATCAAAAACAAAGGTTTTGTTGTAAAAACGAATGAAAACTTTGAAGAAGTTATGAAAAACTGTGCAAGTATCAAAAGAAAACATGAAGATGACACTTGGATAAATGAGCACTTTATTCAAGCCTATGTAAATCTACATAAACTAGGATATGCATACTCTATAGAAACCTACTTAGATGATGAATTAGTTGGTGGTCTTTATGGAGTTCTGATTGATGATATCTTTTGTGGTGAAAGTATGTTTGCTAAAGTTAGTGATGCCTCTAAAGTTGCATTTTATCACCTTTGTAAACAAGCAAAAGAGAATGGTATAAATCTAATTGATTGTCAAGTACATAATGAGCATTTAGAAAGTTTAGGTGCAAAAGAGATTCCAAGAGAAGAGTACTTCAAGATACTAAAAAAGAAATAGCATTCAAAATGTCAAGAAAACGTAAAGAAAATATACCTTTCTAAATTGATAAATTTCAATTAAAATTTCGTTGACTTAATAAAATGACTCTAAGTACATGATATAGAACCTAAAACCAACTTCTATATCTTTATGTACTTAAAGTACTTTCACAAAACTAAAATCAAAAACACTTTAAACTAAAAAACCATCTCTTTAAGATATTCACTTATTTTTGGTAGATAATCTTTTCTACATACCATACAAGTAGGAAAATATGCTATTTTTTTATCTAGTTTTATAACTTTTAATTCTTCTTTGTATCCTAATTTATCAACTAGTTTTAAAGGCAAAAGTGTTTTTCCCATACCAGCTTTTACACATGCAAGTATAGTTTCTAGGCTTCCAAAAGCTATTGATTTTTCTACTTCTATTCCATTTTTTTCATAATATTTTCTTAAGAAGTCATCGAAAATACTTCCCTCTTTGAAGGTTAGTAAAACATTTTGTGATTTATCATTTTTTTCTTCTAATATAGCAAGCTCTTCATCATATCTTTTTAATACTATAAGTTCATCATGGGTTGGTTCACCACTTATAAATGCCACATTTACTTTATATTCTAAAACCATTTTAGTAATTTCTTTTGTTGTTCCTGTTAAAAACTCTAATTGAATATTAGGATAATCCTCATGTAGTTTTGTAATAAAGGAAGAAATCCTTACTACTGCATTACAATCTGTTGAACCAATAATAAGCTTCTTTTGTTCTTGTTCATTTTGAACATCTAAAATAGCATCTTCTACTTTTCTTACAATCTGTATTGAATGTTTATAAAGCCTTTTACCTTCATCTGTTAAAACCACACCTTTTGGTATACGATGAAATAATGAACATTTCAAATTCTTTTCAAGTTGCTTTATTCTAAGTGTCACATTTGACTGGGTAAAGCCGAGTTCATTTGCAGCTAAAGTTATACTTTCTTTATCTGCAACTGCAATAAATATTTTTAGAAGATTTGTATCCATTATTTTCCTTATTATGGCTAATAAATTATTCTACAATATTACCAAAAACAATATTACATATGATTATTAGTTATTTGACATACATAACTATCAGTTATATAATTCTAAAAAATATTATCTCTATAATCTAGTTAAAGAAAGAAGTAAAAATGAACTTATTAAATAAAAATAGCAATATATCAATACTAATTGCAGGAATTATTGCTGTAATAATTGGGCTTGGAATAACTAGATTTGCTTTTACTTCACTTCTTCCTCCTATGATTGAAGGCTTTCTTACAGTTAGTTTTGCAGGGGTATTAGCATCTTTTAATTATATAGGTTATTTAAGTGGTTCAATCTTTTCTATGTTTATAAAGGACATAAATAAAAAAGTGATATTTTTTAGAATTGGAATTATTTTATGTTTACTAACAACTATTATTCTTGGTATCACAGAAAATCAAACTATCTGGTTTATAGCTAGACTTACTGCAGGAATTTCAGGAGCTTTAGCATTTGTTGTGGGTTCAGCTATTGTTATGAGTAAATTAAACTTTCAAAATAAAACAAAAGCTATGGGAATACACTTTTCAGGAATTGGCTTTTCGATTTTTGTAACTGATATTATCGCAAGAGCAGTTCAAAACAGTGGTGGAAGCTGGAAAGATTCGTGGATAGTATTAACTATAGTTACAACTATTCTTGCATTATACTCTATGTATATTTTGTCCTTTGATAAAAGTATTAAAGTAAAAAAAACATCAACAAACTTTGATAAATCTTTATTTACACCTTTTACTATTATCATAATCATTAGCTACTTTACTATGGGTATAGGATTTGTAGTACAAGCTACGTTTTTACCAGATATTATCAATTCTATAAAAGAGTTAGAAGGATATGGAAGTATGACTTGGACAATAGTTGGTTTAGCTGGTATTCCTTCTTGTATTATATGGATGAGTTTAGCTTCTAAGTACGGAAGTGTAAATATAATCATCATTACTATGGGTCTACTTGGTATAAGTATTTTAATACCAACTGTTACATCAAATATATATTTAAATCTTTTGTCAGGTGTACTTTATGGAGGAACTTTTATTGCTCTTGTGGGATTGTTTATGAATCTAGGAGGAAAATTAGCAGGAAAAAGCCCTGTAGTTTTAATGGGAGCATTTACAATAGCTAATGGCATAGGTCAAGTAATAGCTCCCCTTTATTCTGTCTATTTTATTGAAAAATTCTCATCATATAATTATGCTCTTTATCTTACTTCATTTATCGTTTTTTGTGGTATTTTACTTTTGTTTTTTTCTAAAACAATTATGACAGAAGAACAAAAAAAGATTTAATTTAAACTAGACATAATTAATTAAAAAAAGTAAGTCCAATACCTAAACTCATTGTAATAGTAGATAACACTCTTAAAAAATAGTTTTGAGCATTTTTGCAACTAAGTTGCATTTTGATATCATACCAAATGAATTTTAAATGCGACTTAGTTGCATTTATTTAGAATAAGGAAATAATTTGAATGATAAAAATAGTTTTATAATTGATTCCCCACTTGATATGCATTTACATTTACGAGATGATGATATGCTAAAGTTAGTTGCTCCATTAACTTCAAAACATTTTTCTGCTGCCTTAGTTATGCCTAATATTGTTCCACCAATTACAACAAAAGAAGCCCTACTCTCTTATAAACAAAGAATCAAAGATGCCTGTAAAAATGATAGTTTTAGTCCTCAAGTTACTATATTTTTTCAAATAGATTACTCATATGAGTTTTTAAAAGATATTAAAGATGAGATTATCGCAGTTAAACTATATCCTTTTGGAGTAACTACAAACTCTGAAACAGGTGTAGCTTCAATGGATGTAGATATATTAAGACCAGTACTAGAATCAATGGAAAAGTTAGATATCCCTTTATGTGTTCATGGAGAGACAAAAGGCTTTATAATGGATAGAGAAAAAGAGTTTTTGCCTATTTATGAATCCTTAGCTATAAACTTTCCAAAATTGAAGATAATTATGGAGCACATATCAAATGAAGAATCTATTGCATTATTAGAAAAATATGATAACTTATATGCAACAATTACTGTTCATCACCTTATGCTTACGTTAGATGATGTATTAGGAGGAATGTTAAATCCTCATACTTTTTGTAAACCCGTAGTTAAAAAGCCTACAGATAAAGAAGCTCTTAGAAAACTAGCCTTATCTGCTCATCCTAAAGTAATGTTTGGCTCAGATTCTGCTCCCCACCAAAAAGAGGCTAAAGAGTGCCACGATGGAGCAGCTGGTGTTTTTACTTCACCTATTGCACTTCAAGTATTAACTCAACTTTTTGAAGAGAATGGAAAACTTGAAAATTTAAATGCTTTTGTTAGTTTAAATGCTCAAAAAATCTATAACTTAATACCAATAAAAAAGCAAATTGAATTAAAAAAAGAAGAATTTAAAGTACCCCAATCATACCAATACAAAAATGAAGAAGTAGTACCTTTATTTGCAGGACAAACTCTTTCATGGAGCATTAAAAACGTTAAGGTTAAAGATGATTATTAGGAAAAAGTTTAAATTTGAAGGTGCACATATTGTAAGAAACTGTAGTACTAATAGATGCAAAAAGTCCATTCATGGACACTCCTATGAAGTTGAAGTATTTTTCTCTTCAAATAAACTAGATAATGGATATATGGTTTTAGATTTTGGCTTAACAAAAAAACATATTAAAAATATAATAGATTCATTTGATCATGCCTATTCACTTTGGTCAGAAGAGTCTGAAGAGTTCAAAGACTTTTTCAAGAAAAATAGTGAAAGATGGATAGAGATGCCTGTATCTCCAAGTGCAGAAGCATACAGTCTATTGTTTTTAAAATTTATAAGTCATATTTTAAAAAATACAGTTTTAGAAAATGCAGAAGGAGATGTAAAAGTATCTTCTGTAAGAGTTCATGAAACACAAACAGGTTACGCAGAGGCTTTTTTAGATGATATTGACATAATTGAGTTAGATTTAAAAAAAGTTAAGTTCTCAAAACAAATTATTAATGAGTGGAAAGAAAAAGAAGAATTAAAAAAGATATTGTCATCTTTATAAAGTTTTGCCTAACTTTATAAATAGATTAAAATTAAAACGTTATCAAATAATTTTTATTTTAATTAACTAACACTTAGGTAAATTTAAGAAGTAAGATTGCTATTCAGTCATATGAAGGAGTTAGCATGTTTTCTTTACTTCACTTACATATTATCGCTTTTTTTATAATTTTCATCAACGCACTAATCTTTAATAAAAACATATCAAACAATTTAGGCTCTAAATATTTTTTGATAAACTATATTTATCATCACCATAAACGAGTCAGTTGTTTTATTATAATCTACCCTTTTTTAATCATATTAATTTACTTTTTAGTAGAGAATATATTTCCAATAACTACTTTTTTTATTTCAATACTTCATGTTTATTTTTTACATGAAATTATTTCTAAAAAAGATATTGTGAAAAGAGAAGCTTATATACACTGGTACAAAAACAATGTAAAACATAGCTTCTCTATGCATGCTCATGATATGATAAAAAAAGACTTTAATTTTTTAAATGAAAGAATAAATAGAACTATTTTATTTAAATTTGAAATTATCTTCTTTATATCTCTTGTAATAGAAAGTGAAGTTTTATACGAACTTTTTATGATGCTTAACAAAATTTAATATTCTTTAGTCTTGACATTTATTTCATATGATGATAATATCATATGAAATATTTATCATATATAAAGGATTATCTTATGAAAAAAACATTTAAAGCAAACAATATAGCTTGTGGAAGTTGTTCAAATCTTATTAAAGGTTCATTAGAAGAAGAGTTTGGAGAGATTATTATAAATTTAAATACAGAACCAAAAGAAGTAACAGTTGAAATCAAAGATGAAACACAAGAAGTAAAGTTCAAAGATGAAATGAAAGAACTTGGATTTGAAATCATAGAAGAGTAATATGTGTGCTTGTGAAGAAAAAAAATTAATCAGGTCTTGTTGTGAAGATATTAGTTATATCTCTGATATAAATAAAATTCTTCCTTCACAGGAAACTTTAGTTGATATCTCAAATGTATTTAAAGCTCTTGCTGACCCAACTAGAGCAAAAATGTTATATGCACTAATAGATTATGAAATATGTGTAGGAGAGATGACAAACCTACTTGAAATACCCCAATCTCATGTGTCACACCAATTAAGAACACTAAAAAAATACGGAATAGTTGATTTTAAAAAAGATAAAAAAATGTCTTTTTATTATATAAAAGATGAGTATATAAAAGATTTACTCAAAGCAATCCTAAAAGAAAAGGAGTAGTCTTATGTCTAAAGAGAAAATAAATCTAAATATCTCAGGAATGACTTGTGTTAACTGCTCAAATGGAATTGAAAAGTTTTTAAACAAACAAAAAGGTGTACAAAGCACTAAAGTAAGCTTCGCTTCTAGTGAAGGAGAGTTTACTATTGATACTGAAAATATGTCAAAAGATACTCTTATAAAAAAAATTGAACTTCTTGGGTATAAAGTTGAAGAAGACTTTTCTCACTTAGAAAAAGCTCAAGAAAAAGAGTTCAAAAACCTTAAAAACCTTTTCTCTATTTCAATGACTATAACTGCATTTATGTTTGTAATCATGTTTTCAAGTATAGTTGATGTATCAGTTAAACAATATGCTATTTTCGCCCTTGCAACAGTTGTACAGTTCTTTTGTGGAGCAAGATTTTATAAGTTAGCATACAAAGCTTTAAGTAACAAAAACTATGACATGAATGTTTTAGTTGCCTTAGGAACTAGTGCTGCATACTTTTATTCTACTTTTGTTGTATTCTTCCCTACCCTATTTCCAGAGCATTTAAAATTCTTATATTTTGATGGGGCAGCTGTTATTATCTCTTTTGTTTTATTAGGAAGATTTTTAGAAGAACGTTCAAAACAAAAAGCTAGTGACTTTTTAAAGAAACTAATGACATTAGCTCCTAGCCTTGCAAATTTAATTGATGAAAAAGAGAATATAAAAGAAATACTTGCAAGCGAACTTAAAATAGATGATAAGATTTTAGTTAAAACTGGTGAAAAGATACCTACTGATGGAGAAATAATAAAAGGTCGTGCAGATATAGATACTTCAATGATTACAGGTGAGTCAATGCCTGTCTTTAAAGAAATAGGAGATGAAGTATTATCAGGAACTTTAAACACAAATGGTGTAATCACAGTAAGGGTTACAAAACTAGCAAGTGATACAACTTTATCAAAGATAATCAACCTTCTAAAATCAGCTCAAAGTAAACAAATACCTATTAGTAGATTTGCAGATAAAATTGCAAATATCTTTGTACCTTCTGTAATCGTTATAGCTATTGCTACTTTTATTATATGGGCTTTAGTTGGAGATATGCAAAATGCTATTTTAGCAAGTATTTCTGTACTTATTATCTCTTGTCCTTGTGCTTTAGGACTTGCTACTCCAATTGCTATTGTAAGTTCTGTAAGTAAAGGAGCTAAAGAAGGTATTTTAATCAAAAACCCTGAAGTCCTAGAAGTTATCAAAGACATACAATACGCAGTTTTTGATAAAACAGGAACTTTAACAAAAGGTGAAATAGCTGTAACTAAAACAGATATAGATGAAAAATATTTCTCTAAAATATTAGCTGTTGAGAGTTTAAGTGAGCACCCTATTTCTAAAGCTATTGTAAGCTATTTAAAAGATGTAGAAAAACAAAACTATGAGATAGAAGATTTAGAAATCATTGCAGGAAGAGGAATAAAAGCTAAAATAGATAAGCAACTAATTTTACTTGGAAATAAACAACTTTTAGAAGAGAATAATATAGAAATCAAAACTTCTCACTTAAAGTTTTATAATGAAAGATTAGAGTTAGCAAATGGTGTTATTTTAGCTTCTATTGAAAATGAAAGTATTGGTTCTTTTGCCCTTGAAGATGAACTAAAAGAGAATGCACAAGAACTAATTGAAAATTTAAAAAAACAAAATATAAAGCCTATTTTATTAACAGGAGACAATAAAATCACTGCTTCTAAAATAGCCTCTAAGATTGGTATCGATGAAGTTTATAGTGAAGTTATTCCAACTGAGAAATACGATGTAATTAAAAAAGTTCAAGAAAAAGGTAAAGTTATGTTTGTAGGAGATGGAATAAATGATGCTCCATCAATCAAACAAGCAAACATTGGAGTAACTTTAAACTCTGGAGCTGATATTAGTAAAGATGCAGGAGATATAATTTTAGTAAACAATGAACTTAACTCTATTTCTAAAAGTATTAAGCTATCAATTGAAACAATGAAAATTATAAAACAAAATCTTTTCTGGGCATTTATTTATAATGCAATAGGAATTCCACTAGCAGCAGGTGTTTTATATCCATTCTTTGGACTTATGTTATCACCAATTTATGCAGGAATAGCTATGAGTTTTAGTTCTGTGACAGTTGTTCTAAACTCTCTTAGATTAAAACTAAAAAAGCTTTAGATAGTAGTTTAAATAAAAGAGAAGAAACTTCTCTTTTATTCTATTTTGACTTAGTGTAAGTCAGCGTTTAATTTAACTTCTCTAGTTGATCTCATTGCAATTGTTTGACCAGTTTGAGAGTTAACTCTAAAGTGTACTCCATTAACACCTAAGAAATCCATACCTTTCATAACAGTAGAAATCTCTTTACCTGGGTTAATCTCTTTTAATTGCTCAACAGCTTTTTCAGAAAGAGTGATTTTAGTACCTGGTAAGATTGTTACACCTGCATCTAAGATACAAGAGTCACCAATAGCAGTACCAGTACAAGAGTTAGCACCTAATAATGTGTTATCACCAATAGTTACAGGAACACCATCAGTACCAGAAAGAACACCAAGAATTGAAGCTCCTCCACCAACATCAGAACCAGCACCAACTTTAGCTGAAGAAGAAATTCTACCTTCAACCATTACAGCACCTTCAGTTCCAGCATTGAAGTTAATATATGCAGCACCAGGCATTACAGTAGTTCCAGCAGCTAATTGTGCTCCAAATCTTACTTTGTTTGTATCTAAAATTCTTGTGTTATCAGCAGGAATTACATGGTCTAAGAATTGTGGGAATTTATCAACTTTTGTGATACTTGGGAATTTACCAGATAGTTTTAATGAAATTTCATTTTCTCTTAACCAGTCTAATTCAATTGGTTGATTTCCAACCCAAGCACTGTTGTGTAATTGACCAAATGCACCATCAAGGTTTAAGCTTCTTAAAGCTGCTTTTCCAGTTGATAAAGCATAAAGTTTTAAATATACAGACTCTGCACTTGCTGGGTTTGTATCTTCAAAAATAAATACAACTCTATAATCATCAGCAGTAAGACCTGAATCAATTGGTAATGAAGCTAAAGTAGAAATAACTTGAACATTTTTGTGCTCTTGTCCTTTTGCTTCTGGGATATATGGTCTAAAAGACTCAATACAAGTTGTTAAAAATTTGTCACTGATATTAAATACTAATTCTGATTTAGAAGTATCAATATTTTCACCTGCTTCTTTTAATGCATTTAAGAAAATTGCAGCACTACCGAAGTTTTCTTCCCAGTTTACTACAGGATATGATGCTTGTAAAATTTTTTCAGGGTTTAATTGTCCTCTATCTACTTTTGCGATACCAAAACCAATTGGGTTTTTGTACCAGTCTTGAGATTGGATATTTGATACTAGTTCTTTAAAATCATCTTTTGTAAAAGCCATTATTTTTCCTTATTATTTTTAGGGGCGATTATACAATAAGAAGTCTAAAGATTAATTAATAAACCGTATCCATATCAATAGAAGCTATAGGAGAATCAATACTATGAAGGGCTTGAAGCAAGGCTTTTACATTTGAAGAACGTAAAATTATTTCATATCTATATTTATTTGCAACTTTAAATATTGCACACTGTCCGAAACCTACTACTTGAATATTCTCTTTTTGTTTTAAAAGTTTTACGTATCTATCAAGTTCATCTTTTACTTTAAGTCCATTTGCATGGGCAAACATTACTTTTGCCATTTTTAAAAATGGAGGATAAAGCCCTTCTCTAAACTCTAACTCCTCTTGTAAAAACTCCCCATAATCATACTCTTGCAAATATTCTGCAAAAAAATCTTCATTTTGGGTTTGAACAATAACTTCTCCATCACCTTTTCTTCCACTTCTTCCTGCTATTTGAATAAGCAAAGATAGAGCTTTTTCCCTTGCTTTATAAGAGTTCATATTTAGGATTGAATCAATTCCAAGAACAACTGCAAGTTTTACATTATGGTAGTCATGCCCTTTTGAAAGCATTTGTGTTCCAACTAAAATATCAATTTTATTATTGTTAAAATCATTTAAAATAGTTTTTAACTTACTATCAGTTTTGATTTCATCCCTATCAAATCTTTTCACTACTTTGTCAGGGAACATCTCATTTAGTTGTTCTTCAATTTGTGCTGTTCCAACTCTTAGGTTATGAATCACTCCATTATTACATGAAGGACAGGTTTCTGGTATCTTTTGAGCATATCCACAATAATGACACTTTAAAGCTAAATCATTTTTATGTAAACTCATTGAAACAGAACAATAAGGACACTCTACTGATTTTCCACATGAGGTACAAATTTGGTATTTGTAGTTTGCCCTTGTAGGTAAAAATACAATTACTTGATTTTGATTATCTAAAGTTTGTTTTATTTTGTTTAATACTTTTAAAGAGATATCTAAAGAAGAATCATCAAATTCTATTTTCTTTCTTGTATCATAAAAAGTCTGCTTTAATCTATAAAAAGGCAACTTTGAAAAAGAAGAGATTGAAGCTGTTGCACTTCCTAAAATAAGTCTAATATCGTACTTCTTTGCAATATAAATACTTAAATCTTTTGCATGATACCTTGGTTTTGAATCACTTTTATAAGACTCATCATGCTCTTCATCTACAACTATTAACTGCAAGTTTTCAAAGGGTAAAAAAAGTGCTGACCTAGCCCCTGCAACAAGTTTAATACTTCCTTCTTGTAAGCCTTGAAGAATTGTCTCTTTTTTCTTTTTAGTGATTTTAGAGTGCCAAATAGCTACAGAAGTAGAAAAAACCTTTTCTAGTCTTTTTTGCATTTGAGGTGTTAAAGATATTTCAGGCATCAATAAAACTGCTTGCCCACCTTTATTTAAAACTTCTTCAATAGTTTTAATATAAACTTCTGTTTTACCACTTCCTGTGTTTGCAAAAAGTAAAGCTTGTTTTTTATCTTTACAAAAATCAAATGCCTCTTGCTGTTTAGGTGATAGCTCTATTTGTGAGTCAAACTCTTGTTTTATATTTTTGTTTTCATACTCTTTATTAAAAGGAATAAAAATAGAAAGAGCCTCTCCAAAAGAGCACACATAATATTGAGAGATAAACTTTGCAATTTCAAGCATTTTATTGTCATAAAAAAACTCTGTAATAACTTTTATATCACTACATTTAAAGCTTGGTTCTTCTACTTTTTTTACTACAACTGCATCACTATAGTTTTTTCTATTTCGTAAAGGAACTTCAACCTTACTTCCAAGTTCTAGTTCTTCTTCACTTTGAAAAGTTAAAGGTTCTAAGGGTGATTTTAAAAGTGAAACTTCATAATAGTTCATTATTCAAACTCTTTACAAAGTTTTAAATCACTAATACAAGAGAAACTATCATCTTTGAATCTATACTCTAAATACTCTTTTTTAGAGATATAAACTCTATATTTATCACTTGCAACTTTAATCCACTTGCCAAGCTCTTTTTCTAACATATTTGTTGAAAGCAATGGTACTTGTAAAATATTATCAAAAATCTCTAATCCTTTTTGATTTGTTATTGCATTATCTAAATAAGTAATTTTTGATTTCTGTAGCAATATATTTTTTGAGTTTTTCTTTGATATAGCGCTATTAATCAACGCTATATCAGCTTTTACAGTAGTTTTTACTGTACTATTTATTGAAGTGGCATATTTACTTATTAGAAAACTCGCAATTATAGAGATAACTACAATTACAATAATAATTTCTATAAGTGAAAATGCCTTTTTCATAAGATTTATAGATTTGGTAATTTTTCTGTTACAGCCTCAACATCATCTTTTAGTCGTACATATTGCTGGGAAACTCTTATATAAGCCGCTAGCAACTCTTTTGTATCTAAATTCTTATCTGTAGATAGATATCTTGTAATCTCATCTTTGAGTTTATCATCTACTGTGATGGTATAAGCCATGTTATTTATATGAAATGTCACTTTATTTTCCACTACTCTTTGCCTCAACGAAAGTTAATGTACTATCGATTTTTAAAAGCATATCTTGGTTGTTTCTTTCTAATTCATCATTCTCATTTTTTAAATCATCAAGGTCACGTTTTAATATTTCATTCTCTTTTTTAAGAAGTTCATATTCATGTATAAGTTTTTCTATTTTTCCATTTAAGTTTTTGATGATATCCATAGCGATTATTTTATCCAAATAAACCAATTAAATTATTTAAAATGAAGAAAGTTTCATTTTAACTAGTCTATAAACAGCTTCCCTTGGGTATATAGTGCAGCTGCAGCTTTTCCCCATTGAGAATAAAACTCTATATCTTTTTGAGATAAATTAAAAATTTCATTTATTTGAAAAATAAGATTTCGCTCTTCAAAATCAAATTTATCATCAGCATGAATTAAAATCATTAACTCCAAAATAACTATTTTCTTGCTTCTTAAACTTTTAAAATCTTTTAAAGTAGCATGTAAATCAAAACTTTCTAACTCAAAATCATCATCATTTTCAATTCCCATTTCTGCACAATATTCTAAAATAACCTCTTGTTCTTTTTCACCATAATCATTATCAATTCTCGCTAAATAGTGTGCTAATTGTAAGAATGAGAATTTTTCTTTTGTTTCTAATTTCATTAAAAGCATATTAATCCTAATAAAAATATTTGTATTTATAATTTAAAAATTGAATTGTAGTAAATAAAAGTTAATAATAGTTAAATAAAGTGTGTACTAAGTGGGTTTTACCCACCTAAGTACTTCTCTCTAATCTCATCAGAGTCGATAAGTTCAGCCCCAGTTCCTTCTAAAGCAATTTCTCCATTTTCTAAAACATAAGCATAATCAGAAATTTCTAAAGCTGCAAAAGCATTTTGCTCTACTAGTAAAATAGTAATTCCTTCATCTCTTAGTCTTTCAATTGTTTTGAATAGTTCACCAACTATCTTAGGAGCAAGACCTAAAGAAGGTTCATCAAGCATAAGAAGTTTTGGAGAACTCATTAAAGCTCTTGCAATAGCAAGCATTTGTTGCTCTCCTCCAGACATAGTTCCTGCTAGTTGACCTTTTTTTGCAACAAGTCTTGGAAATAGTTCAAACATATGTTCTTGAAGTCTTTCATAGTTTTCGTCATTGTTAAAAGCACCCATTCTAAGGTTTTCTTCAATTGTTAAGTTCTGAAAACATCTTCTTCCTTCAGGAACTAAAGCAATATTACTCTTAATAATCTTATGAGTTTTCATTTTTGAAATATCATCATCTTTAAAAATAATCTCACCCGTTTTTTTAACATCATTTACAATTGACTGCAAAGTTGAAGTTTTTCCAGCTCCATTACTTCCAATTAATGAAACAATTTGTCCCTCACCTACTTCAAACTCAACACCTTTTACAGCATTGATTAATCCATAATAAACTTTTAAATCTTTTACTTTAAGCATGTTTAAAATCTCCAAGGTAAGCTTTAATTACTTCTTCATCTTTAATCGCATCTTTAATATGCCCCTCAAAGATTGTTTTTCCATAGTCTAAAACCATAACTCTATCACAAAGCTTATTTACAAACTTCATATCATGTTCAATTAAAAGAATAGTTACATCAAACTCATCTCTAATTTTAAAGAAAAGTTCTGCAAGTTCATGTGTTTCTTGTGGATTCATACCAGCTGCTGGTTCATCAAGAAGTAAAAGTTGAGGAGAAGCAGCTAATGCTCTTGCAATCTCAACTTTTCTTTGTTGCCCATATGATAATGCAGTTGCCATCTCATCTGCAAACTCAGCTATTCCTAAAACTTCCATAATCTCAAAAGCTCTTTTTCTTACTCTTCTTTCTTCTTTAAAAAATCTAGGTAATCTAAAGATTGCTTCAAGATATGAGTACTCTGCTTGATAATCAAAACCAATTAAAATATTGTCTAAAACATTCATTGAATTAAATAATCTAATATTTTGGAATGTTCTAGCAATTCCTCTATGTACAATTTTATAAGGTTTTATTCCATCAATTCTCTGCCCATGGAATTTAACCGCACCTTCAGTTGGTTCATAATTTCCAGTAATAACATTAAACATAGTAGTTTTACCAGCACCATTTGGACCGATAAGACCATATATTTCTTTTGCATTTACATGAAAAGTTGTATCTTTTATGGCAGTAACTCCACCAAATTTTTTAGTTACATTTTGTACTTCTAAAATCATTTGTTACCACCTTTTTTCTTTTTAAACCATTTCAATTCAAATAACTCTTTTTTACCCATTAAACCTTCTCTTGCAAATAGCATTACAATAATTAAGATTAGTGAGAATACAACCATTCTCATACCTGGTGTTCCTTCTGTTTGGAAACCAAATAAGTTCATTGGTTCGTCTAAGAATCTCATCCACTCTAGTCCTGCCATTACAAATATTGTTCCTAAAATTGCTCCTGTTGTAGAACCAAGTCCACCAAGGATAATGATAATTAACAATTGGAATGTTAGTAAGAATGTAAATAAGTCTGGTGAAATAGATGTTAAAAGTGCTGCTAATAAACCACCACCAACACCTTCAAAGAATGCTGACGTACAAAATGCTAAAGTTTTTGTTTTAAAAGTATTTACACCCATTGCAGTAGCTGCATCTTCATCATCACGTACAGCTTTCATAGCTCTACCAAATTTAGAATAGATAATATTTAGTATGGCTAAAACGGCAAAAATAGCAATTCCCCCTGTCCAATAAAGGTTTGAAAACTCTGGAATATCATTTAACCCTAGAGAACCATTTGTAATATGAGGATTATTGATTGCTAAGATTTTAATAATAAAACCAAAACCAAGTGTAACAATTGCAAGATAATCACCTCTTACTCTAAATACAGGGAAAGACAGTGCTAAAGCAAGTAATGCTGAAACAATACCAGCAAAAAGTAAAGCCCAAGCAAAATCAGCTTGTAGTGCTAAAACCCATTCAGCTGGGTCTTCTAAATCAAACTGATATAACATCGCATCTGCATCAAGAGTTAAAATAGCTGTAACATAAGCACCAACTGCAACAAATCCATTTGGCTCTAATGATAACTGCCCAGTTACACCATTAATTAAGTTATATGAAACTGCTAAGATAACAAAAATTGCAACATTGTTGATGATTCTTACTGTATATTCATCAAAAGCTACTTGAGCAAACCATGTAAACCATATTGCAGTTATAATAATTGCTAGATTTATTAATCTCTGTTTTGTAAAAATTGCATCACTCATCATGATTAAAACCTACTCTTTTCTAAGTCTTCACCCATAATACCAGTTGGTTTAAATAGAAGTACAAAAATTAAGAAGATAAATGCAAAGGCATCTTTATATCCACCAAGTTCAGGCCAGAATGCAATAACTACAACCTCAGTAAATCCAATAATGAAGCCCCCTAAAACAGCACCTGTTACTGAACCAATTCCTCCTACAACAGCTGCAGCAAAGGCTTTAAGTCCTACTAAAACTCCCATCATAGGTTCAACAGAAGGATAATTTACAACCCAGAAAATTCCTCCAACTGCTGCAAGAGCAGAACCTAAAGCAAACACAATAGAGATAATCATATTTGCATCAATTCCCATAAGATTTACAGTTTTAAAGTCAAAAGATAAAGCTCTAATTGCCATACCATATTTAGTTTTGTATAGTACAAATAAAATCCCTGTTAATAAACCTAAAGTTACAACTGGAACCATAATAGAAGAAACAGTAAAAGTAATCTCTGATACTACAAATACATGCTCCATGTATTCAGGAACAGGAAAGGCTCGTGGAACTCCACCTGCAAAAACAGTAAAGGCGTTTTCTAAGAAAAATGAAATACCAATTGCTGTAATAAGTAATGAGATTCTTGGTGCATCTCTTAAAGGTTTGTAGGCAATTTTATCTGTTAAAATACCTGCAAGCGCAGATAAAGAAACAGCAATAAGTACTGCAATAGGAAATGGTAATCCTAAAACTGCAATACAAGTATAACCTAAAAAGGCACCTACCATCATAATATCTCCGTGTGCAAAGTTGATAAGCCTTAGCACACCATAAACCATTGTATAACCGATTGCAATAAGGGCATACATACTACCCAAACTGAAACCGTTAACCATCTGCTGTATAAACGTTGTTATGTCCATTCTTTTCCCCGATTAATTTTCATAAATACAATAAAAAAAGCAATCCTACTATTACTTTTTAATTACTTTTTTTATTCTAAAAAAAAAGCCTAGCAATTGCTAGACTTTTTAATTATTTTGACTATGGATTTACAGTAGCTTTAAACCCTGCTTGACCATTTCTAATCTCTTTGATAACTGCTGATCTTGTAGCGTTACCTTCACCATTGATAGTGATTTTCCCCGATACACCATCAAAGTTAGTAGTCTTTTTAATTTCATTGTTAACACAAATTGAATCAGATGGATCTTCACATCTATTCATTGCATCAATTAAAATATTATACGTATCTGCTCCAAGTGCTGTAAATGAGTTAACCTCTTTTTTATTAGTCTCTTTTTCATGGAACTTAATAAAATCAGCTGAAGTTTGAGATGGAGGGTTTGTATAGTCAAAGAAGTCAGTAAACATATAACCTTCAACAGACTCACCACCTAAATCAATAAATGTTTGATTTGCAACACCATCACCAGAGAACATAGGTTTATTTAAACCTAATTGCTTAGATTGTCTTGCAATCATAGAAGCTTCTGGGTGGTATAAAGGTAAGAACATAAAGTCAGGATTTAAGTTCTTGATTTGTGATACTACAGCTTTAAAATCTTTGTCACCTGATGTAACTCTGATTTTTTTAAGTAGTTTTCCACCATTGTCTTTAAATGCTTTTTGGAATGCTTTTGCTAAACCTAAAGAGTAAACTTGCGCTTGGTCAACAATAACTACAGCTGTTTTGTAACCTTGCTCTTTTGCATAGTTTGCAACAACTTCACCTTGGAAAGAGTCAGTAAAACAAACTCTATTTGCAAAAGTTCTTCTTGCAGTTAATTTGTCATTTGTAGCAACAGAAGCAATAACTGGTACTTTTTTCTTATCAGCAATTGCAATAGTTTGAGCAGTATTTGTAGAAGTTAATGCACCTAAGATTGCAACAACTTTATCAGAAGCGATAAGTCTAGTAGTAGCATTTGCTGTCTCTACTTTATCACCTTTGTTATCAATTAATACTAATTTAACAGTATCCCCATTTTTTAATTTAGGCTGTAATTTGTGTGCTAATTCAACACCTAAATTTGTTACTTGTCCATAAGCAGCTAATGGACCAGACATAGGCATTACTGCACCAACTTTAATCTCCTTTGCCATTGCAATTCCAGCAGTTAACGCTGAAGCAAGAGCTAAACTAATTACTTTTTTCATACACTCTCCTTAAAAAAATTACTTAATACCTTAGCATAAAAAACCAAAAAGTTTTTGATAAAGTGTATAAAAAGTGTATAAATTATATAAAAATTGTTAAATTACTTAACTCATCTCCAAACTCATTAAATACATATCCTCTCCATCTATCACTTTTACCTGTGTTGAGTTACATTTAGGACAGGCAAATTCGTTCTTTTCTAGAGTTGATTCTTCATCACAGGATAAACAAGCAATCACGACTTTTTGATGATTTATAATAAATTCGGCATTTTCACAAACAGTCTTTTCTTTAAAAGTGTCAAAAGCAGTTTGTAATAAATCAGGCTCAACCCCTGATAAAACACCAATCTTTACTATAACTTTTGTTACGTTTTCAGACTCATTTTGTCTTGCATGCTCTTCACAAGACTCTAATAGTGATTGAACAATTGAATACTCATGCATTTTATAATTCCTTTAACCTTTTTAAACTATCTTTATGTTCTTTTTTATATATAAACTCTTTTCGTAAGTTATGAAAAGAGCTTTTCTCATCCCAAAACTCTGGATACATTCTTTTTAGTTCTTCTTCTTTTATTTTTTCTATTGATGTTTCATTTTCATATAAAAAGTCTTTTTTCTTATCAATAAACTCTTCAAAACTATCTTCATCACTTAACAAGTTTTCACAAAACTCTTCAAGACTTTTATCATAGTTTTCACTTTCAAAGACCTCATCAATCATTCCAATACTTTTTGCTTTTTTACTACCTACAGGAATACATTTTTCTAAAATATTAGAAGCTATTTCTTTATCAACTCTTTTATAAAAACTATAAGTATGGTATTCACTTCCACTTAAGCCCATTGTTTTATAGTGTGGATTAAAAACTACACCTTCTCTTGCAAGAACATAATCACAAGCAAGACCTAAAAACACTCCCCCTGCTCCTGCATTTTTAGAAAATGAAGCAATAGTTATAATATCTTCAGCGAATAAAACTGACTTAACTACATCATTCATAGCATTGATATTACTCCATCCATCTTCCCCTTGTTTTTTACTATCTTCAAGGATATTTAGATGTATTCCATTTGAAAAGAACTCTTCCCCACCCATTAAAACTAAAACTTTACACTCTTCTTTTAAGTAGTCAACAGAATATTTAAGTTTTATTGCTTGTTCAGAACTCATTGCTCCATTGTGAAAATCAAAGTGTAAATATGCCACTTCATCTTTTCTTTCTACAAAGATTTCATGAAAAGTCTCTCTTTTTTCTTCTAAAATAAGTGGAATTCTTTGCTCTTTTACACCTTTGATTTTATCTTTTAAAACATAAGTAGCAGGAAGTTTAAAACTATCCTTTTGCTTTAAATGATTTACCCAAACAGCTCCATCAATAACACCTATACAAATAGCTCCATCTCTTTTTGCAATTATCTCTTTAGGTTTTCCTCTTAGAGTATCTTCTTTACAAACTCCATACATATAGCAAGGAATACCCAAAAACTCTTCCTCAACTCCAGGATAAGAGTCACTCATGTTGATTTTTTTGATTATTACATCTACACTATCTTTTTGCCAATCTATTTTTCTATTGCTTTGAGTTAGTCTTTCATGTATTTCATTTTTTATTTGAGGAGTTGCTTTAAAGTTTTGATTAGAGAAGTTTTCAAGAAGCTCTTTTAAAGCTTTTGAAGTAGCATCACAAACTTCATTTCTATAAAGTGACCCTTTACTTGCCTTTCTCATAGAAAAGTTAGCAGATGCATAAATATCTCCTGCATCTAACTCTTCATTTGCTTTTAGTATCACTACTCCCCATTGCTCTTTTTCATCATTTATTGCATGGTCTAAAGATTGATGACCTCTATCTCCAATAACACCAGGGTGCAAAATAAATGTAGGATAGTTTGAAGTTATTTCAGCTGAAAGGTACTCTTTTAAAAAAGGAGAAAAGATAAGTGTAGGATTAAACTCTTTTATCTCTTCTAGTAAGTTTTTTTGTGATGATAGACAAATAGCTACCTCATGGTTTAACTCTTTTAATTCAGTATATACTCTTTGAGACAAAGAATTAAAAGAGCTAATAAGAAGTAGTATTTTCATTTATTCTCTTAGCAAATTCTTGGTAGTAACTCACCAGTTGGTAACTCTAAAAATCTTTTTGTTCCCCAAGCAGAGTTTAATACAACTTTTCCAATATGCTCAGCTGATACAGAACCTATGATTGAAGCAGTTTCATTTGTTTGTTTTAAAACCTCTAAAGCTTTTTGTGCATCTTCATTTTTGATAGCAAGTACAAATGTTCCTTCATTTGCTAAAGCCATTGCTTCAAAACCAAGTAATTCACAAATACCATTTACCTCATCAGAAACTGGAATAGAAGCTTCTTCTACTTCAATACAGATATTTGATTGTTTTGCCCACTCATTTAAAACAGCACTAACTCCACCTCTTGTCGCATCTCTTAAGGCAGTAATTTTAATACCTGAATCAATTAAAGCTTTTACTTGTGGATAAAGTGAAGCACAATCAGATTTTAGGTTTGTATTCATATCAATACCTTCTCTGCTTGCAAAAATAGTTGCTCCATGGGCTCCTATATCACGACTAACCAAAATAGTATCTTCACTTGTGATATTGTTTGAACTAATACCTTTATATTGTATCTGGCCAATACCTGTTGTGTTTATAAAGATTTTATCTACACTTCCTTTTGGAACTACCTTTGTATCACCACTTACAACAACAGCACCATTTACTTCAAGCTCTTCTTTCATACTTTTTACTATCTTATCTAGAGTTCTTTTATCAAGTCCCTCTTCAATAATAACAGAGCAAGTTAAGTATTTAGGTTTTGCACCCATCATAGCTAGGTCATTGCATGTTCCACAAATAGCAAGTTTTCCGATGTCTGCTCCATTGAAGAAAAGTGGACTAACTGTAAAAGAGTCAGTTGAAAAAGCTAAGTTACCATTTTCAATAACTGCTGCATCTTCACTTTTGTCTAAAATATCATTTTTAAAGGCTTTATAAAAAACTTTTGAAATAAGTTCGTTGTTTTCCTGTCCACCATTTCCATGGGCTAAAGTTATTGTTTTCATTTTTTTCCTTATTTCAAGAGATTACCATATTTGTAGTATGCCGCACATGCACCTTCTGAGCTCACCATACAAGAGCCAATTGGACTGCTTGGTTTACAGGCAGTACCAAAAATAGTACACTCAGGAGGACTAGCCATACCCCTTAAAATATCTCCACAAATACAAAGTTTATGGTCTTCTATTTCCCCTATAGGTAAAATATCTTTATAAATAACTTCTGCATCGTATTTAGAGTATTCATCTCTTAATTTAAGTCCAGAATCTTTTATATTTCCTAAACCTCTCCATTTAAAAAGACTTATCTTTTCAAAGTATTTATTGATTAGCTCTTGAGCTTTGATGTTTCCATCATAAGAAACCAATCTTTTATACTCAATTTCAAGCTCACATCTTTTTTCAATAAACTGTTTAACAATCATAGAAATAGACTGCATAACATCGACTGGTTCAAAACCTGCAACTACTACTGGCTTGTTGTAATTTCTTGGGAACTCTTCATAAATCTTACTTCCACTAATAACAGATACATGAGATGGTCCTAAGAAAGCATCGATTTGATGATTATATGAATCTACATGCTCATCTCTACTATCAATTAACTCTCTCATTACTTCAGGAACTGTTACATGATTTATATGAAAGAATATATTCTCAATATTTTGTTTTACAACGGTATCAATTAAAGCAGCAGTCATAGGCGTAGTTGTTTCAAAACCTATTGCAAAAAATATTACTTTTTTATTAGGATTTTCTTGTGCAATTTTTATGCACTCCATTGGTGAATATACAAACCTTACATCTGCACCTTTACTTCTTGCATCTTGTAAGCTTCCATTACTTCCTGGAACTTTTATCATATCACCTAAAGTTACTAAGATAACATCGTCTTGCATACTTAAAATATATGCATGGTCTATTCTTTCCTTTGGCATAATACAAACAGGACAACCTGGACCATGAATAAAGTTAATATTTTCTGGAAGCAATTGAGGTATTCCATATTTCATTATTGTATGAGTATGTCCACCACATACTTCCATAATATTTATTGGCTTTTCTAACTTTTTAGCATCTTCTTCAATGATTTTTTTATAAGCTTTTATTGTATCAGGGTCTCTAAACCCATCATATAAATCTTTTAGCTTTAATTCACTCATTTTAGCCTCTATTTGGACAGGCATCATCTTCTAAAATTGCTTGCCTACGCTCTTCTTCTTCCATCTTTTCAATTATCTCTTTATAAACTTCCAAGGAAGCTAAAGCATCTTCTTCATCGATTTTATTCATTGCAAAACCAATATGAATTAATACATAATCTCCAACTTCAACTGGCTGGTCAACTAACTCCAAAGAAGCTTGTCTTTCAACACCCATAGTATCTACAGTTGCTACATTATTCTCTTTATCTATCTTTGTAATTTTTGATGGTATTGATAAACACATATTTCTACCTCATTTTTCTTTTAAAGTTAATCCACTCAACTACAGCTTTTAAGCTATCTTCATCTTTTGTAGAAACTTCTAAGATATCAACATTTGGTTTTAATTTCCTAGCTACTTCTTTCTCTTTTTCTAAGTCATACTCAAAATAAGGAAGTAAATCTACTTTTGTGAAAAGGATTAAATCAGCTGCTCTAAACATCACTGGATATTTAGCAATTTTATCTTCACCCTCAGGTACACTTACTAATACTATATTTAAGTGTGTTCCCACATCATAAGATGCTGGACAAACTAAGTTTCCTACATTTTCTACAAAACATACATCTAATACATCTAAATCATCTAAAGGCATATCATGTAAACCTTTATGAACCATAAATGCATCTAAGTGACAGGCACTTCCAGTTTGTATTTGTACTGCTTTAATTCCCTTAGCTTGTAATCTTTCTGCATCTTTATTTGTCTCTAAATCACCTTCAACAACTGCAAAATTAAAATCTGCAAGAGGTGCTAAGTGCTCAAGTAAAGTTGTTTTTCCACTTCCTGGACTTGACATAAGATTGATACCTAAAACATTTTGCTTATCAAAGTGTGCTCTATTATGAGCTGCTTCATGGTCATTTTTGTCTAAAATCTTTTTAATAACTGCTACTGTTTTACTATCATTTAACTGTGGATTATGATGTAAAGTATCATGGGCAGCTTGGTGAGAAGCTGAGTCTGAATGATGTTGATGATCGTGTGAGTGATCATGGCCATGATGGTGGTGGTCTGTTATGCTACATCCGCAATCTGTACACATTTTTATTCCTTTTTAATGAACGTTCATTTATTATTCTTCTAGCAGTTTATTTATAGCAAACTGAAATTTAGCTAACGAGTATGTTCACTTATGTACTTTTAGGACAAAAATAGTAGAATTGTTACCATGATAAAAAGATGCCCATATTGCAATAACAAACATTTATATGATTTACAAGACAATTACAAGAAATGCTCTTCGTGTAAAAGAAAGTTTTCCCTAAAAAAACTTCAAACAGATATAACTGTAATCGAGTTTTTCTGTAATCAAGTTAGTGCAAATAGATGTGCCAAACTTTTAAATGTAAACTATCGAACAATCAAAAATAGATACAATCTTTTTAGACAACTTATTGCAACCCACCTTGAAGATGTTTATCAATCTTCTATCAAAGACAATAGCTCTTATGAAGAGTTTTATTACTTTACAGATAAACAAAAAAAAGATAAACAAAAGTCTTTATACAATGCTATAAATATTATTGGTTTTTATTCAAATGATAGAATCTATACTCTTCTTATGCCTAAGCTTCCTATTTATAATAGTGAACATGATAATAAAACCTTTGAAAACTATCTAAGATGGCATAGAATATTCTCTATAGATTCATACTGTACTCCTCTAAATATCTTTTGGAAATATTTAGAAAAAAACTTGCGAAAATACAAAGGTGTAAATGAAGAAAACTTTTTTTACTATTTAAAAGAGTGTGAGTTCAAGTTTAATTATTTGCAAAATGAGCAGATTAAGATACTAAAAAAACTATATTTTAATTAGTACACTTAATTTCCACTATAAACAAAGTATAATTAAAAAACTATATAATTTCACAAAATAAAAAAGGAAAATAAATGCTTAGTAGTGCTTTAGGGCGATTTAGAGTAATTTCAGCTATTGAAGGTATATCATTTTTAGTTTTAGTATTTATAGCAATGCCTATTAAATATATTGGTGGTGATCCAATTCCAGTTAAGATTGTAGGAATGACTCACGGAATATTATTTATCATTTTTATGATTTCACTTTTTGAAGCTAAAATAAAACAAGAATGGGATACTGGATTTGTATTTCAACTGTTTGTTTTATCATTAATTCCATTTGGTGCTCTTCTAATTGAAAGAAAAGTAAAACCCCTTCAAATCAATAATTAACCTACATAATTATTACATAATAAAGCCATTTTAAAAGTGGTTTTATTATTTATTTGTTATCTTTATAATATATTTTAATATTTAATATAAATACTACTTATTTTTAAGCTTCTTCTATCTTTTTTTAATTATTATTTCATTTTTTTATTAACTAATTTGATATTCATTATCAATTAAATACTGGAGTAAAAATGAATAATTTTTCAATCAAAAGAAAACTTACTATCTCTTTTTCAATTATTGCACTTCTTGTAATACTTGTTAGTTCATATAGTATTTTTGGAATTGACAAATCTATTAATGGTTTTAGAGATTATAGAGCTATGTCAAAAGAGACTCAAATTGTAAGTCAAGTTCAATCAAATATGCTTATTTTGAAAATGAATGTAAAAGAGTTTATAAATACTGGCTCTCAAAAAAATATTGATGAGTTTATGGATTACTATACTATAAATGAAAAGTTTGTAAAACAAACAAAAGCCTTTGTACTAAACAAAGAGAGAAAAGCTTTAATAAACAAAATAGAAGAAGACTTAGCAAACTACAAAAATCACTTTGCAGATGTAACTATTTATATGAGTCTAAGGGATGAACTATTTTCAAACCTAGGTGCTTACGGTAAAAATATTGAGTCTTTATTAACTTCAATAATGACTGATATGAAAAATATTTCGAATGAGAAAGTAGCCTTTGAAGTAGCGCAAGATATTAGAATTTTACTATTAGCAAGACTTCATACAACTAAGTTTTTAATTTCAAGTAGTGAAAAAGATAACTTAAATGCAAGAAAAGAGTTTGCAACTTTAAAAAAAGAGATTGCATTACTTAGAACACAAATTTCAAATACTAAGCAAAAAGAGAAACTAGAAGAAGCTATAAAGTTTATCAATTTTTATGTAAGTGATTTAAAAAATATTATAGAAGCAATTAAAACTACAAATAGTTTTATTGCAAAGATGGATATTTTAGAACCTTCAATTGCAAATAATGTAGAAAAGATAAAGGAACTAGTAAAAAATGAACAAACATTAGTTGAAAAAGATGTTTCTTCAAATAATAGCTTAGTTCAAATTGTTTTAATTATTGTTTCTATTTTAGTTTTAATTTTCATTTCTACAATATCTATTTTTATTCCAAAAAATATTAGTAGTGAATTATCACAATTCCAAGAAGGACTATTAAACTTCTTTAAATATGTAAATAGAGAGATTTCTGATATTGAACTATTCAAAAGTAACTCAAAAACAGAGATTGGTGCTATGAGTCAACTTGTTAATGAAAATATCATCAAAACTAAAAAAAGCCTTGATGAAGACAATAGAATCATTCAAGAAACAGTTGCTGTCTTAGGAGAGTTTGAACAAGGTGACTTATGCCAAAGAATTACAACAGAAGTTTCTAACCCATCATTAAACAAACTAAAAGATGTTTTAAATAACATGGGAGATACTTTAGAACATAATATTGATAATATTTTAAATGTATTAGAAGAGTTCTCAAACTATAACTATCTTAAAAAAATAGATACTCATGGAATCAAAGAACACTTAGAAAAACTTTCTGGTGGGGTAAATGAGCTTGGTGTATCTATTACAAAAATGCTAATTGAAAATAAAAAGAATGGACTTATCTTAGATGATAGTTCAAAAACTCTTTTAGAAAATGTAGAAATCTTAAATATAAGTTCAAATGAAGCAGCAGCATCACTAGAAGAGACTGCTTCATCTTTAGAAGAGATTACAAGTAATATAACACTTACAACAAATAAAATCTCTCAAATGAATGATTTAACTACAAGTGTTACTGCTTCTGCAAATCAAGGTGAAAGTTTAGCACTTAAAACAAATCAAGCTATGAGTGAGATTGATGAGCAAGTAAAGTCAATAAATGAAGCGATTTCAGTGATTGACCAAATTGCATTCCAAACAAATATTCTTTCACTAAACGCAGCGGTTGAAGCTGCAACTGCTGGTGAAGCTGGAAAAGGTTTTGCAGTTGTTGCAGGTGAAGTTAGAAACCTAGCGAATAGATCTGCTGAAGCTGCTAAAGAGATTAAAGATTTAGTTGAAAGTGCAACACTTAAAGCAAATGAAGGTAAAGATATTTCAAATCAAATGCAAGAGGGTTATGTAAATTTAAAAGAGAATATTACTCAAACAGTTGAACTTATAGAAGATATTTCAAATGCCTCAAAAGAGCAACAAATTGGAATACTACAAATTAACTCAGCTATTAATTCTTTAGATGAACAAACACAAAAGAATGCTTCTATTGCTAATAAAACAAAAGACATAGCACTAAATACTTCAACTATTGCTAATACTGTAGTGAAAAATGCAGATGAAAAAGAGTTTGAAGGTAAAGATGAAATAAAAAAAGATATAAATAGTTAGAAATCTAACTATTTATATTAAAATACAAAAGAGATATCTGTAATTGAGATATTATAGATATTTACTTTTACACCTGCATTATCTAAAATACTATATGAAATAATTAACTCAGAAGGATTCGCAATCTCTTCGTTTAACTCAACAAACTCTTTATACTTGTCAAAATCAATGATTGCATAAATAAACATTGCTTTTTCTTTAAACTTTTCATTGTTTATATATCTGTCATATACTTCTTTATATGCAGTCTCATCATATTTATCATAGAAGTTTTGTTTATACATGTTTTCACAATACTCTGCTCTATCAAACTCTTCAGTTCCATACTTTTGATAATCTTTGTGAATAATAGCTTCTAAGTCAGGATGAATTTCAAAAAAGTTATATCTTGAGTATCCATCTTCTTTTGAGATTTCATTTGTTGTTTTTATCATTTTATTTCCTAGTTTTACTTATAAAAAAAGCAGAGACCTAAGCCTCTGCTTTTTATTTTTGTTATTGTACATTCTTTTAGATTAGAATTTAAAAATTCCTGTCTCATTTAAGATAACAATAATTAAAGCGAATGGAATAACGAATCTTACCATGAAGAACCAGAACTTAGTTAAAAACTCTCCCATTAAAGGAACAAGTTCATTTTCAATCTCTTTTCTATCCATGTAGTGTCCAATGAAAATAACAACTAAAATCCCACCAATTGGAACTAAGATAGTTGAACAAACAAAGTCTAACCAATCAAATAGACCTTTTTCTCCAATTTTTAGAACTTCTGAATAAGCTTCAATATTTGATAACAGCGCTGCAATACCTAATACATAGAAGAAGATACTACAAATAACTGCTGCTTTAATTCTTGAATAATTAAATCTATTTTCAAAGTACTCAACCATTGGCTCAAGCATTGAAATAGCTGAAGTAATACCAGCAAATGCAATTGCAACAAAGAACAGTAATGCTAAGAATGAACCAATTGAACCAAACTCATAGAATACAGATGGTAATGAAATAAATACTAATCCAGCACCTTTTGTTGACTCTGCACCTTTATCAAATAACAGAGTAAAGATAATAAGACCTGCAACAATTGCAACCATAGTATCAATAATAGAGATTAAAATAGATGATTTAACAACGTTACTATCTTTTGGTAATGAAGCTGCATAAGTAAGAATAATACCCATACCTAAAGATAGAGTATAAAATGCTTGTCCAATTGCAACAACAACTGCTTCAGATGATAACTTAGAAAAATCAGGGTTAAACATAAAAGTAAATGCTTTTGAGAAGCTATCTACATTGATTGAATACACAAGTAAAATTGCTAAAATAATCCCTAATAATGGCATTAAAATCTTATTGATTTTTTCGATACCATCTTTAATACCTCTTAAAATAATAGCAGTAACTAATACAAATACAACAGTATGATACATAAGTTGAGTTTGAATATCTGTTGTTAATAAAGACATGAAAATTTCTGTAGACTGCTCAACTGTTGAAGGTAAGCCTTGTACAGAAATTGCGATATAGTGGAAAATCCAACCAATTACAACTGAATAATAAGCAAGAATAATTAATGGTACAATAATAATAAAACCAGCATATTTCCACAACTTCTTATGCTTTGTTGCTAAAGTTTCAAACATAGTTACAGCATCACTTCTTCCAAGCTTACCAATAACTAACTCAGAAATAAGAACAAATACACCAATAAAAAGTGCTGTAATTAAATATACAAGTACAAATGCACCACCACCGTACTCACCTGTTACGTATGGGAATTTCCAAATATTCCCTAAACCAACTGCTGAACCAACTGCAGCTAAAATAAATCCTAGTTTACTAAATCTTGAACTAATCAATAGCCTCTCCTTAATCAAAGCAAAGATTCTATCAAAACTTAAGTTAAATAAACTTGTGACTTTTATGTAATTTTTTGAAACTTTTTGGAATTTTACAATAAATTGTAAATTTGACCAATTGAAATACCACCATCATTTAAAGGTACTTCTTTAGAATAAAAGTATTTAATCTTCTCTTTTGCTAGTTTTTTACAAACTAACTCTAGTAATGTTTTATTTTGAAAAACCCCACCACTAAGAACTACTGGTAGTTCTTTATGTTTTTTGCTTATGAATAAAATGATTTCAACAAGAGTATTTATAAACTTAGAACAAATAGTTTTTATATCTTTTTCATCTAATATCTGTTTTATCATAAGTGATAAACCTATCTCTTTTTCAATAACTTCAAAATCAAAACTATCAATTATAGTTTCATCATAATTTTGTTCAATTGTAAGTCCAGTTTCACCTTCGAAACTCTGAATATGTACAAGATTAGCTAAAGATGCAACTGCATCAAAAACTCTTCCCATAGAGCTTGTAAGAGGAGCATTTAAACCTTTTGTCCAAACCATATGAAGCATTTTTATTTCTTGTTCACTAAACTGTTTTATAACACTAGTTTCTAAAGATAAAATCTCTTCTAGACTAAACTTCTCAAATAGTAGAGATAAAGCAACTCTTTTAGGCTCTTTTACTGCTTTTTCACCACCTAAAAGCTTAAAATACTTTAGATGATAAGCTCTTTCATAGCTTTTGTTATTACAAATAAAAACTTCTCCACCCCATATATTCCCATCATCTCCATAGCCAGTTCCATCAAAAGAGAAACCAAGAACTTTTTCTTTTAATCTATACTCTGCCATTGTAGATAAGATATGAGCATAATGGTGTTGTACAAAAATAAGCTCCTTGTTTAAACTCTTTGCAAACTTAGTACTTTCATAATTTGGATGTTTATCACAAACTATTACATCAGGTTCAAAATCATAAAAGTTTTTAAAAGTTTCAATAGTTCTTGTAAAATACTCCATTGACTCAATTGAGTTTAAATCTCCAATATGAGGAGATACAATAAGATTATCTTCAAAGGCTAAAGCTATAGTTGATTTTTGATTTGCTCCAAGGGCTAATATTTTTTTAGAAACTTTTTTCTCTAATTTTAAAGAAGTAGGAGCATAGCCCCTTGCATTTCTAAGTTTAGAAATCTCATCATTTATAACTTGAATAACAGAGTCATCACAGGCATTTACAATATCTCTATTAAAATCCAGTACAAAATCTACAACATTTCCAAGCTTTTGTAAAACTTCATCTTTAAATCTTATGATTGGTTCATCTTTCAAATTTGCACTTGTTGCAACTATTGGCTTATGTAAAAACCTAAAAAGTAGATGATGCAAAGGAGTATATGCAATAAAACACCCTAACCTATTTATATTTGGTGCAACATTATTTGATAAACTACTTTTAGTTTGTTTTTTAACTAAAACTATTGGTTTCTCTTTTGAAGTTAAAAGCTCTTCCTCTTTTTTTGTTAAAGAGGTATACTCTTTTATTTGCTCTATACTTTTAAACATCACTGCAAAAGGTTTAGAAGGTCTATTTTTTCTTTGCCTTAAAGAGTCTACAGATTCCTCACTTGCTCCATCACAAACTAAATGAAAACCTCCTAGACCTTTTATAGCTACTATTTTTCCGTTGTTTATTAAACTTGCTACTTCTTTTATAGCTTCCAAAGAAAAAGAGACTTCTTTATTGCTTTTATCATATAGTTTAACTTGTGGTCCACATTTTTCACAAGCAACTGGTTGGGCATGGTATCTCCTATTTGTTGGGTCTTCATACTCTTTTTTACAAGCTTCACAAAGGATAAACTCTGCCATTGAAGTATTACATCTATCATAAGGAACTGTTTTAATTATAGAGTATCTTGGTCCACAATTTGTACAGTTTGTCAAAGCATAGTTTGCTCTAAAATTTGATTCATCATTGATATCATCAATACAGTCTTGGCAAACTGCAATATCTGGACTTATGATTGTTGATTTGTTATTACTTGTTTCACTTTTTTTGATTTCAAATTTTGTATAAATGTTTTTTGAGTTTAACTCTTCTATTTCAATAGAGTCTATTTTTGAAAGAGGTGGAGGGTTTCCTTTTAACTCTTTTATAAAGTTTTCAATACTCTCTTTTGATGAGTAAAGAAGTATATTTACTCCTTTTTCATCATTGTTTACCCAACCATTGATAGAGTATTTTGAGGCTAAATTAAAAACAAAAGGTCTAAATCCAACTCCTTGAACAATACCTTTTACTCTTATCTTATATGTTTGCATCTAACCTCTTTATTTATCTATTACAAACTCCCTATTAAAATGGATTTTGTAGTTCTTTGTAATATTTTTAAAAACTAATTTAGTAAATATATCATATGTAAACATATCACCACATAAACTTACACCTTCAACTTCATAAAGGTCATTTACCGTATCAACTTCACTTGCTATAAAACTTGCTAAACTATCTATAAAACCTAAAGATAAAGTAACTTCATCAACTCCAGCAAGTTTAAAACTCATTGCTGATTTAAACATAGAAACATAATCAAACTCTCTTAATGAAAGCTTCTCATTCTCTATCATTTTAAAATCAACTCTCGGTCCTTTTTCTAAATGACAATTTTGTGCGTTTGTTAAAATATCATTTTCAAAACCTAAAATCTCTTTTGCTACTTTAAAATATGATAAAAATGATTTTGTTTCAATTGACTCTAAATCAAAAGATAAAGAGTTTTCATACTCAAGCAAGAACTTCTCTTTATAGTTTTCTAAAAGTCTATCTCCACTTTTTGATTCACCTATTTGTTTATATAGTTCACACATATCTTTAGGTAAAGAAAAGTTTGTTGAAATATCAACAAAACCATTTAACTCTTCAGAATAAAAAGTAAATCTATCATCATTTTTTCTTGAGATATAAAAGTTTAAAATAGCTTTATCAAAAAGCATATTTTCAGATAATACAGTCATAAACTGAGCTTTATTCTTCTCTTCAAATCTATTATAAACAACATCAAGATTTTTTGAGTAAGTATTTGAAGAAAGAATAAATTTTCTATTTTCACAATACATTATTTTAGGAATATCTATATTTACATTATCTTCAGTTTTTACATCTAAAAAAGAATCATAAGAAGAGTTTTCATCTTCTATTTTTAAAAAATCTAT
Organism: Arcobacter sp. F155; assembly: GCF_004116455.1. Classification (NCBI taxonomy): domain Bacteria; kingdom Pseudomonadati; phylum Campylobacterota; class Epsilonproteobacteria; order Campylobacterales; family Arcobacteraceae; genus Arcobacter; species Arcobacter sp. F155. The sequence continues at coordinate 66,555 of NZ_PDJU01000001.1, read as the reverse complement.
TTCATATTTTTTAAGCTCTTTTGAAAGTAAATAAAGAGTTAAATCATTTGCAACTCTTATATCTATATACTCTTTAGAAGCTTTTTCTTTCATCTTATAAATCTCATTTATCCTAAAAGTTATAAGAGGTTTTTCAATACTTGCTAACGCTACTATTGATTGTTTTTCTTCAACAACTAAAGATGAGATATTTTTTAAATTTGTACATAAAACTGTTTTACTCTCATCTAAAGAATTAAGTTTTTGAAAAACAAATGTCCCACTAATTGTTTTTATTTTGATTTTTTTATTATCATTTATTAAAGAGGCTAATTTTTCAAAAAGCTCTTTTGAAGATTTTTCTTCTTTTTCATCTAATAAAAATGTTGCATTTTCAAATGTCTTACAGGTCTTGCAGAACTTAAAAGCATTATAATAGTTAGCATTTGTTTTATCCTCAACTTGTTCTAAACAAGTAGGACAAAAAGAGTTTAATGCTTGCTCTTCAGCTTTTACACTTTCGAGCTTTGGCATAGTTTTTACAACGTCAACTTCAAGTCCTTCATAGTAGATTGACATTGGTAGATATTTAGATAGATTATTTGATAACTCTTCTAAAACTTCCTCTTTTGCTTCAACTAATAAATAAACATGCTCCAAATCCTGCAAGATTTTATATTCACACTCATAGTTTTCAATAAACAAATGTAAAATATTTACATATGTTTTATTTGTAGCTTTATATTTGAACTTAAATTTTAGGACCATTTATAATATCTCTTTTAAAAGAAACTTGAGCAATATGCTCTATTGTTGTTTCATTTTTTATTTTTGTTTTAATATCTAAAGTATCAAGGTGTTTGACTACCACATCCTCCATTAGCTTGACGGCACTAATAATCTCTTTACTTAACTCAAACGTAGTATCATCAGCTACTCTTTTAGGAATAACTCCTAATACATTTGTTTGTGGTAAATCTTTATTCATATCAATCATATTTAGTGTTTGAAGCATCTCTACTTCATGGGCACTTCCTTGCCAATTGATATGTGATGGAGCCTTGTGATAGTCAAAGAAATAAACATCTCCTGGTTTTGAGTTATCTGCATCAATACAGTCAACTACAATAACCTCATCATACTTTACAATTTCAGGAATAAGCCTTTGAGCCAAAGTTCCACCATCAACAATACTAACAGTAGAGTCTTTTGCCTCAAACTCATATTTCTCATCTAAATAGTGAATAAAATGAGCCCCTATTCCTTCATCTTGGAATAGGATATTTCCTATTCCTAATATTAAAACATTCATTTGTGATCATCTTCCCATTTATATCCAGAAATAATAGAATCCATCGCACCACTTTTCCCATATACAGAGTTAAAGATTGCAAGATAGATATGTACTGGTAAAAAGATTATAAAAAACCACATTGCTATATGATGAAGTTCTCTAACCCAAGCTAGACCTCCCATCATAACCTCTAAAGGTCTTAAATAGTCATATAAAAACCCACCTAAACCTTCATGGTAAACATGAATATGTAGAATTAAACCTGTAACACAAATTACAATTAATGTAATATAAACACCTAAATAAGCAACAAATTGTAAAGGATTATATACCCCTTTTAATCTTGCATGTTTACCAATTAACATATAATATTTAACTTGTTTTACCCAAACCTTTGGATTTATAAAATCCCAAAAAGAGACTCTTTCTATTTTACTTTGTTTATCAAATAAAAATAGATAAAACTTTCCTATTGTAACTGCAATTAAAAGGAATCCAAAAATAATATGCCATGATCTCATTAAAGCATATAAATAGTTATTTGGTTCTCCTTGATTTAAAGCTGGTGCTATAAAAGGAATAGCAATATAAAACCCAGTGAAAGTAAGAACTACAATAGCTATAGCTCTTACCCAGTGAGTAACTCTAACCCAAAATGAGAACTCATAATGTTTTTTAATCATGACTACTCCTTAACAAGATAGTCCATAAATTGGATCTACTTTGTATGTTCCTAAATCATTACCTTTTTTATCCATTACATGAACTGCACAAGCAATACAAGGGTCAAAAGAGTGAATAACTCTAATGATTTCTAAAGGTTGAGATAAGTCTTGAACTTTTAGTCCAACTAAATTTGCTTCATATGGTCCAATTTGTCCTAATGAGTCAATTGGTCCTGCATTCCAAGTTGAAGGAACAACTGCTTGGTAGTTTTCTACAACTCCATTTTTAATTCTAATCCAGTGAGAAAGCATACCCCTTGGAACATCTCCAATAAATCTTCCTCTATACTCTTTATCTTTGTCAATTTTATATGAAGTATAAGTATCTTGGTCTACTTTTAAGTTTTCAATTAAAGTATTAAATGCTTCTAATCCATGTTTAGCAATTGCTCGTGATTGAATCATTCTAGCTGCTGTTCTTCCTAAAGTTGTAAATAAAGCTGCTTTTGGAAGACCCGTTTTTGCTAAAAAGTCATCTACAAGTGGAACAATTTTTTCATTTCCTTTTGCATAAGAGATTAAAATACAAGCTAAAGGACCAACTTCCATTGGTTTGCCATCATATCTTGGTGATTTAATCCAAGAGTATTTACCATTTTCATCAATTACTTTTGAATGAATCATTTTTCCATCAGGTCCAACGGTATCCATATCTTTAAACCCTGTATAATTAGGATTTGTTTTACCATCATATGGATGTAAAGCTTCGTTATCAGCATACCAAGAGTGAGTTGCTTCTTCTGTAATTAAATCTTCATTGATATCAAATACTTTTGATAAGTCACCATTTTCAATAATACCTGTATCAAATAAAAACTCTGTTCTATTTAATTGCATCTCTTGGTGAGCCATAAAGTTCATAACACCAGCTTGTTCAGTTACTGAAGGCTCATCTTTATACATTTGTCCTGCCATGATAACATCAGCTTGGTATGCATTTTCAATAAACTCTGCACCAACTTTAAATAAAGTTAAATACTCACCCATTCTACTTGGGTCCATTAAATCCATTACACAAGTTACACCACCAACAGTTAAACTTTGTGGGTGTGGTTGTTTACCACCAAACATAGCCATAAGTTTTGCTAAGTCCCTTTGTACTTCTAAAGCTTTTAAATAGTGAGATAGTAAAATTAAGTTTTGCTCAGGAGTTAATCTATACGTTTTATGTCCCCAGTAAGCATTTGCAAAAGGTCCTAATTGTCCTTTATCTACAAACTCTTTTACTCTTTTTTTAACTTTTTTAAGGTCATTTTCACCTGTTGCAATTGGTAGTTCTGCATATTTAAATGCCTCTTTAGAAGCTTTTGCAGGGTCTGCATCAAGTGCTGAAACAACATCAACCCAATCAAGTCCATGTAAATGATAGAAGTGAACAACATGGTCATGCATAAATAGAGCCATATTCATTAAAGACCTAGTTAATTTTGCATTTAAAGGAGGAACAATACCAAGTGCATCTTCAACTGCTTCAATACCTGCTCTATAGTGAGAAAAAGTACAAACACCACAGATTCTTTGCATTAAAAAACCTGCATCTCTTGGATCTCTATTTTTAACAATAGTTTCTAAACCCCTCCAAAGTGTTGATGTAGAGTAAGCATTTTGAATAACATTGTTTTCATCAACTTCAACCTCAATTCTTAAGTGTCCTTCAATCCTTGTAATTGGGTCTACTACTACTCTTTTATTTGCCATATTTTACTCCTCACCATCTTTTGGATTTTTAAATTTAGAAATAGCTGCATGTGCTGCAATACCGATACCTGTAACTGTTAATAATCCAACACCAATCTTATCTGCTGTTGCATCTGCACCAAGACCTTTAAATACTGTGTTATATAATCTATTTGCAACTGGTTCTTCAAATGGTCCCATAGTATCCCAAAAATCAGGTTCAGAACATCCAATACAACCATGACCTGCTTGAATAGGCCAAGACATATGTGAATTAAATTTATTTTTTGAACAGTTATTAAAAGTATAAGGTCCTTTACAACCTACTTTATATAAACAGTAACCTTTTTTAGCACCTTCATCTCCAAACTCTTCAACAAATTCACCTGCATCAAAGTGACCTCTTCTTTCACATAAGTCATGTACTCTTTTTGCATAAGCCCATTTTGGTCTATTGTATGCATCAAGAGCAGGAAGTGTTCCGTAAAGAATATAGTGTAATAACGTTCCTACAATATTTTTCTCACTTGGTGGACAACCTGGAACATTTATAACTGGTTTATCAGTAACTTTAGAAAGAGCAACTGCTCCTGTAGGATTTGGAATTGCAGCTTGAACTCCACCATAAGAAGAACATGTACCAATAGCAAAAATTGCTGCAGCATTTTTAGATGCTTTTTGAGCAGAATATTCACCAGTGTGTCCATGACCACCAATAGTTAAATAGTGAGCACTATTTCCAGAAGGAATTCCACCTTCTACCATCAAAATATATTGACCCTTATAAGCCTCAATTGCATGTTCTAAATTATGCTCAGCTTGCCAACCTGCTGCTGCCATTAATGTCTCGTGATACTCTAATGAAATATAATCAAAAATCAATGAGTCAATTGTAGGGGCATCTGTTCTTAAAAGTGATTCACTACATCCTGTACACTCAGCCATGTGTAACCAGATAATAGGAAGTCTATCACTTAATTTAGCAGCTTTTGCAACTAATGGTGTAAAAGAACCAGGAAGTGCAAGCATCGCAGTAATAGCTGTAGCCCACTTCATAAAGTCTCTTCTTGAAACACCATTCTCATCTAAGTGACTCTCAATAGATTTATTATCCTTAAGTCTAGGAAGTTTCTCTAAATCACTTAATCTTTTAGTTAGTTTTTCGTATAGTCTTTGCTCTTGCAAAATCCATCCTTCGCTTAATGAATGAATATTCATTTTATTGATTTAATAAAATTCTATACTATAAAAGGTTAAAGTTTCTTGACCGAAATCAAAAATATTGAATGATTATTCATTTTTATTAAAAATTGGCTCATTTTGTAACTTTGAGCCAATTTATTGTAAATTTTTTAGTAATCTAGAGGGTACTCTTTTGGAAGAAGAGCAGTGATAGTATTTAGTTTTTTCTTTAGTTTAGAAAGTAGAATTGAGTTTGCAAACATATCACCACAAAGGATAATATCTTTTGCATTAAAATCACTTTGGATTTCAGTCACATTATCTGCTATAAAATCACATAAAGACTCATAAAAAGAGTATGCAAGTAAAGTATCTTCTACTCCTGCTACTTTGTAACTCATTGTACTTTGAATAATTCTTCTATAATCTAAGTAGTTTTTGCCATCAATTTGCATAACTTTCATATCTATTTGAAGTCCACTTTTCCCACCAAACATTAAAGCTGTATCTTCAAACTGCTTATAGTCTTTCATTCCTAAACAGTAAGCTAACATATTTAAAATAGCTTCAAAACCATCTGCATCTGTATCTACAAACTCTTTTTCAAAATATTTTGGGAAACTTTTTTTATAATTATCTATTAGCCTACTTGTATTCTCATCAATACTTCTAATATCATCAAGACATTTTTCAATATCATTAACAACATTTGGAACTAATACAATATCTTTTTCACCATGTTCTGCACTATTTATTTTAATAGCCGATTCATCACTTGTATATGAAAAATATGCTCCAATTGTAGGAACTAATCTTTTATTAAACTGTGCAAGGCTAGCTTTAAAAACAGACCCATACTCATCAAAGTAGTCTTCATTTGAATTCACTCTTCTTTTTAAATCATAATCATACTTAGGGAAAAATCCCTTTTCACCATGGATTATAATATTTTGATCTTCACTATATGTAACTTTTAAACCATCTTGATAAACATCATCATTTACATAAAGTAAATAATCTATTCCTTTTTCTTTTAAAGCTTGTGAAAATAGTAAAGTCTCTTTGTCATCTGCAATTTTTGCATAGATAAATCTTGTATTTGAAAATTCACCCTTTGCATTTTGTAGAAGTTTAAACTTCAATTTTACAAGTGGTCTTTCAATAGAACATAATAGTTGTAAATCTTTTTGTGAAATATCAACAAGGTTTGAGATATTGTTTATATTTGTGATTAGAAGTTTTACTTCATAACCTTTTGATTCAAACTCTTCCCTTAATTTTGTAGATGGTAAAAACAGGTCTTTTAGTCCATTGTGAGTTTCAAACCTTGATACTCCACCAGACTTTATCTTTTCAATATCATTTGTAAAGTCAATATTATTTTCATTTATAGTTTTAGTAATCTCATCATTTGTAAGTAATGAAAGATTTAACTTTACATCTTGTTCTTCTAATTCAGTAAAGGCATCAAAATCAAAGTTTTCTACAACTTGTGCATTTGAAATAAATATTGATAAAGGTAGGTTTTCTTCAAGTACTTTAAAAAACTCTTCTATTTTTTCAGGTTCATCTTCACAAACCAAAAGAATAAAACCTCTGTACATTTTACATGTAGCTTTTACTTTTGAATCTTCTATTAAATCATCAATAATATGCTTAAAATAAAAGTTTGTTGTATTAAAATCTATTTTATAAACTAGTTCCATGTTGTATCTTCCTCGTTAGGAATTCTTGTTAAATGTTCACCATTATAACTTCCAATTAACTCTTGTGCAATAGTTTTCAAATCTTTATTGTCAACTTTTTCTACTTTTACACCAATATTCTCAATCTCTTGTATAGCTTGAGAAATAAATCCATCAAACTTCTCTTCTAAAGTAGACGTTAATCCTATTTCAACAGCTTCAATATCTTCAGGAATAATACCTAGAATAGTAACTGTAGCATGCTTATCTAAAACAGAACAAATCTCAAGCATTTCTACAATCTCTACTTCATGAGCTGTTTTTCTATACTGCCCCATTCCAAGTAAAACCTCAGAAGGAAGTCTATAAATAGAACCTGGCTCATCTTCTACTGAAACAGTATCTAAAATAATAACATTATCATACTCTTGAAAATATGTCATTAATTTAAATCCTAAAGTACCACCATCAATTATCTCTAAACTATCATCAAACTTATAATTTTGCTGTAAAAACTTTGAAGCATAAATACCTACTCCCTCGTCTTTAAACAGTACATTTCCAACCCCAACTACAATATTTTTCATAAAAAATCCTATTAAATTTAAAAACTCACAAAAATCAAAACTATTGATTTTAATAAATCTTCATAAAAAAAGGCTATGGCATTTTAGCCATAGCCCCTTGAAGTAAAAATAAAACTATCTTAGTCTTTTTTTTCTACTTCACTTTTTTCATTAACAATATTTTTGTTAACAAATTTAGTTCCACCAAATACAATATTGATGTCCCCTTCTCTCCAGAAGATTGTTCTCCATACTTGATAATAAATATGACACATAACCCACATAAGTATTAAATACATAGCTGTGTGGTGAGCAATTCTAACTCCCATATTTCCACCAAATACATCTAAAGTCCAATCTGTCGCAAAATGCAACATCCAAGGCCACCAAGCACCAATAGAACTATGTCCTGATGCTAAACCATGAACATACAGTTGAAGTCCTGTTAAAAGCATAAACACTAATAGAATATGAAAAAGAGTAAAAAACATAATGTTATATGAATCACTATGTGTTGAATCAAACTTTTTTCTTCTATTAAATGTAACTAAGTTAAAGAACACTTCACAAAACTCAATAAAGTTTTTCTTAGTAGGTAAAATCTTCTTATATGGCTTTTCAAACCTTGAGAAAAGATATAAATACCCAATTAAGATTGCTGTAACATCAAAGATAATTGCAGCAATGAAGTGCCCCCATCTATTCCATGCCATCACATATTTATCAACTGCTGGGTCAGCAATTAATGTTTGATAGTATGGGTATCCAATATATAGCCCGGTTGCAACCGCAACAATCATACAAATAGCATTCATCCAGTGAATGATTCGCATGATTGGGGTCATTCTTTCAACCCGCTTCATTTTAGGCACGGCATCCTCCTACAGGATCTACTTTATAAACTGCCAATTCTTTTCCATTTGTATCTACAATATGAACTGCACAAGCGATACAAGGGTCAAAACTATGTACTGTTCTAATAATTTCTAAAGGCTCATCAGGATTAACAACTTTAGTTCCTACTAAAGAAGCTTCATAAGCTCCTAATCTTCCTTTATAATCTTTTGGTGCTGCATTCCAAGTTGATGGTACAACGGCTTGATAGTTTACAACTTTTCCATCTTTGATTTTAACCCAGTGACCTAAACCACCTCTTGGAGCTTCTGCCATACCAAAACCTTGAGCATCTTTTGCAACTTTGTCAAAATCAAACTCAGTCCAAGTAGATAAATCACCACTTGCAACATTTGCAGCTAACTCATCACACCAGTTAATAACTTCTTCACACATTAACTCAGTTTCAATAGCACGTGCTGCTGTTCTACCTACAGTTGAGAAAAGAACTTTTGTTGGTAGGTTTCCATTTTTTAGGAACTTAGTTACATACTTAGTAATTCTTTCATCACCTTTTGCAACACCTACAACCATTCTTGCTAATGGTCCTACTTCCATTCTCTCATCATCATATAATGGTGATTTAATCCAAGAGTATTTGTTGTCAGTATCTAAATAAGCAATACCATCTTTTTTCTCTCTAAATCCAGTATACTTAGGATCTGTAACACCATCATATGGGTGTTTATTTGTTGTACCTTCATACCAAGCATGAGTTACATCTTCTGTAATTTTTGTTTGGTCTAATTCATATACTTTTGATAAGTCTTTGTTCATAACTACACCAGAAGGGAATAGTTTTGAAGCTTTATAGAATGGTAAATCATCTAAGTTAAAGTCACCATATGACATAAAGTTACCAAGACCTGCACCAACACCAGCAAGTGCTTCATCAGCATACATTGTTCCAGCCATATAAACATCTGGTAAATATGCTTGCTTAGTAAATTTAAGAGCTTTTTGAATGATATCTTTAAACTCTGCAACTCTTACAGGGTTTTTAATATCTTGAACACAAGTTACACCACCAACTACAATTGATTGTGGGTGTGGGTTTTTACCACCAAAAATAGCTTGAGCTTTTGCTACTTCTCTTTGTAACTCTAAAGCATCTAAATAGTGAGAAAGACCAATTAGGTTTTGCTCAGGAGTTAATTTATATGCTTTACTTCCCCAATATGCATTTCCAAAAATTCCAAGTCTACCTTGTTTTACATATTTTGTAACTCTTTCTTGAACTGCTGCATAGTTATCTTCACTTGCATTCCATGGTCTTTGACCTGAAAGTTTAGCCCACTTTTGTGCTTCTTCTACAGTTTTCTTTGGGTCTGCTTCTAAAGCTTTTGTAATATCTACCCAATCAAGAGCATGTAAGTGATAGAAGTGAACAATATGATCGTGAATATATAGTCCACCTTGCATAAGGTTTCTTACTAGTCTTGCATTTTTTGGAATAGTTACATCAAATGCATGTTCAACAGCTTCAATACTTCTTTGATAGTGAGTTCCTGTACATACACCACAAATTCTCATAGCTAAAAGACCACAGTCTCTAGGGTCTCTACCTTTTAAAATTTCTTCAATACCTCTAAACATCGTTGAAGAACTATAAGCTTCTTGAATAACATTGTTATCATCAATTACAGCTTCAATTCTAAGATGTCCTTCGATTCTTGTTATTGGATCTATTACTACGTGTTTACTCATTTATTATTCCTCATCTTCACTATGAACTGTTCTTTTTCCTGCAACTGCACTTGCAACTGCATGTACACCAATACCAATTGATGTTGCTGTTAATAATCCTAAACCAAACTCATCAACAGTTTTTTCTACTCCACCAGTTGGAGCTTTGATATTTGCATCAGCCATTGGTCTTTCATATGCATATTTATCCCAGAAGTCTGGCTCTGAACAACCAATACAACCACGTCCAACACCAATTGGCCAGTTTGCACCTTCGTTATATCTGATAATTGAACAGTTATTAAATGTCATAGGACCTTTACAACCAACCTTGTAAAGACACCAGTTATTCTCAGCACCAATATCACCCCACTCTTCTACAAATTCACCAGCATCAAAGTGTGCTCTTCTTTCACAGTTATCATGGATTCTATATCCAAATGCAAATTTAGGTCTTAATAAAGAGTCTAACTCAGGAACTTGACCTGTTAATACATAATGTAAAACTACACCAACCATATTTGCAGGATTTGCAGGACAGGCAGGAATATTAATAATTGGCTTACCTTTTACAATATCCATAACACCAACAGCACCTGTAGGGTTTGGAGCAGCAGCAGGAATACCACCAAATGTTGCACATGTACCAACAGCTACAACAGCAGCAGCATCTTTTGATAATCTTTTTAAGTTCTCTTCAAAAGTTTCACCAGCAGGTCCAATTGTTCCATATTGACCATTCATTGCTGTAGGAATAGAACCTTCGACAAATAGTAAATACTTACCCTTGAAAGTGTGAATTGCATCTTCTAACTGATGTTCAGCTTGATGACCAGATGCAGCTTGTAAAGTATGGTGGAATTCTAATGAAAGTACATCAAAAAGTAAATCATCTACTGTAGGTGTAGCTGATCTTAAAATAGCTTCAGAGTTACCAGCACAGTCTTGAAGCTCAATCCATACAACAGGAACTCTATTCATAAGTTCTGTTGCTTCGGCAACTAAAGGAGTAAACATAGGAGGTAACATAAGTGTTGCAGTTGTAGCACTTGCCCACTTCATAAAATCTCTTCTGTTTACACCTTCACTCTCTACAACCTCCATCATATCTACATCTTTAAGTGCAGGTTGTTTTCTTAATGCTTCTAATCTACTTTTTGCCTTTTCAAAAAGCGAATTATAATAAGCATCACCTTTATTCGTATCAATTCTAGCGGAATTTTGGGTAAAAACTTTTTTTACCATCTCTTGAGAATCAATCATCCCCTTCTCCTTTTTGCTTTTAAATGAATGTTCATTTATTATCATTCTAAAATTAACTATTTCTTACTTAATGTCAAATTATTAAAAATAGTTATTTTTATTACATTAGTAGCATGAGCATAGCATCGAGAAAATGAATGTTCATTTATAAGGGCAATTGAGAAAAGAAGGTTCTAAAAGCACATAAGAATTATAACGATTAAAGTTTTTTTTATTTTTTTCTAAGGTGTTTCAAAGTGAAACAAAAATTTAGTGTGTTGTACAAACCGAACAAACATCAAAACTTCGTAGAATTAATTTTGCTTTTTCTAATGAATCACTTCCTACTATTGCTTTTTGAGAAGTAGATAACTTCCCATCTACACCAGGTCCTAAGTTCCATACAGTAGGTGTTATTACATCATATTTTGAGATTTTACCATTTTCTATTTCTACATCGTGATATAAAGAACCTCGGCAAGCTTCTACAGAACCTTGTCCAACTCCATACTTAAAATCACTAAGGGAAACTTTTGGCTTAATATATGACTCTTCGTTTATATCTATTTGTTTTATTAATTGTTTTGTTTTATGAAGTAAAAAACCTAACTCATCCATACGAGCTAAAACTCTTGTAAACATTGAGTCTTTATAGTGTTTATGAACATCACTTACAAAGCTTCTATTTTGAACAACTGCTCTTGCTAGTGGTCCAGTTTCATAAAAGTTATTTGCATAAAGAGCAGTCTTTGACCAAGTATATGCTTCTTTTGAAACCTTTGATTTATCAATATCAAAACTATTTATACTTAGTTCTTCAATGTTTTCATAGTCAATATTTTTAATTAGCTTTCTATTGACTTTTCCTTTTTCAAAAGATAAAGAATCACCTAAAACTAATTGTCTATTATATGACTTACCAATCTTTTCAAATTCGTTTTCAAAGGAGATTGTTATAAAGTCTTTTAAATCACCCTTCACTTTATATAAATCTTCACTCTTCTTAAAATCAAGATAATTATCAAGTTCAATACCAACTAAACTATCTTCATAAAATCTAATAGCTTGGTCCATATAGTTTTGCATTGATACTAAATCTAATAAAGTTGGGTCAGAGATTACTCCACCTGGAATCATATAAGAAGTATGTGGCCACTGCCCTCCTATAATTGCTAAAGACTTAATAGTTTCACTAGCAACACTTGAAGATTCTAACCATTTCTTACCTTTTAAGGGTGAGTATTCATCTAAACTATTTTGCGAAAACTTAACAATATCAGGCATAATAAACATATAAAACCATTTTATATGAGAATCAATAATTTCTATATTTAAACCTATTTCTCTAAGAAGTTTTGCTTTATTTGTTAAAGTTAATTCTTCATTATGATTTTTATAGATATTTTCTAATGCTTCAACCGTAGCTTTTAAGTGGGCTTGTCCACAAATTCCACAAATCCTAGGGGTATAAACTAAAGCATCTAAAATAGGCTTATCTTTTAGTATAAACTCAAAACCTCTAAAATTTAAAAACTGTATTTTTACATCTGATATTTTTTTCTTATCCCATTGGCAAACTAATTTAGCTTCACCCTCTATTCTTTCTACTATATCTACAGTTTTCATTTAATTATCTTTTCATTTAATCTATCTATCTTGAAAGTTTTTGCAACACCAGCTAAAGAAAGGTATGCTCTTTTACTAACTCCTAATGGCACTTCATCGGGAATACCTATGTTCTTTTTTGTTTCAAGCATATTATTTCGTGGAAAATCAAACTCAGTACAACCAATACATGGCATTCCTGCCCTTGTTTTTGTATTTACATCATTCCATAATATTTTATTACAGTTTGAGTGAGTCATAGGACCTCGACACCCTTGTCCATAAAAAAGACACCCTTCTTTTAATCCAAAAGATTTTGCTTCTACTTTCCACTCAAAATACTCATTTCTAGTACATCCATGGTGGGCTAAATAAGAGTAAATCTCTTTAGGTCTTCCTTTTTCATCTAAAGGCATTTGTTTATACTCTTTTAAAGAAAATAGTGTTTGAAGTATCCATTCAGGATGAACAGGACAACCTGTAAGATTTACAATAGGATGAACTAAAGATGAAATATCTTTTTTATCTAAAGCTTCTTCTAAACCAAAGATATCACTATTTTGCTCAAACTTTTTATGAACTCCTCCATAAGAAGCACAAGAGCCAACAGCAATTAAATATTTTGATTTTAAAACAAGCTTTTTAAGAACTTCACTTGTAGTTTGGTCTGATATTTGAAAGAACTCTTTATTTGAAGTGATTGCACCTTCAACTAGTAAAAAGTCAATCTCTTCTTCTTTTTCTAGTAAGTCATCAAGTAAAATATCAGTAGTTAAAGAAGGATGGTAAACTAAATCAAAACTATCTAGAAATAGTTTTAGTCTATTTGCATTTGCACTAAGAAGTGAGTGAGTATTTCCATTACAAGTTATCGCTTGAAGCCAAACAATTTTGGGTTTTTTAATTTTACTATTCATTGCTAGAAAACTACTCCCTAAAAACAAAGATAGTTTTTATATAAACTATCTTCTTTTAATTAATTTTATTAATCTTCATACTTTAAAGCTCTGTAGATATTTTCAGCAACATCATCAGAGTAAGTTGAAATATCTTTCTCTAAAACCTTTTCTCCTGCAAGAAAAGCAAAGCCACCTAAAGCTCCCATAATCATAGCAAAAGCTGGGAAAAAGTCTTGCTGTCTAAACTCATTTTTAGCAGCTCCCTCATCAAGTAAAATCATAACCTCTGTTACAAATTCACTTACACATAAAAAACCTTCACAATCTTTGTTAAAAACTTCTCTATTTGATAAGTAAACTCTTAAAAAATATTCAATTACTTCTGGTGACTTTTGAACATTTTCTAAATATTTTCTTGTAAATAGAAATACTTTATCTTTAGATGAAGTTTCCATTTGATTAATTTCTCTTAAATCATTTGCTAGGATATTAGTTGAGTATTTAATAGCAAACTTTGCTAACTCTTCTTTTGATTTAAAATAGTTATACATATTTCCAACACTCATACTCATAGCTTTTGCTATATCAGGAATTGTTGTATTATAAAAACCTTTTTTAGAGAACAGTAGTAAAGATTTTTCAATAATTGAATTTTTCTTTTCTTCTTTTAAAGACACATTGTTCCTTAGTTTAAATTTTTGTTATTTTGATTATATTATTAAATTGGTTAATAGTAAATGAATGTTCATAAAGTAAATTAAAAAGAAAAAAAGGTAAAGAGAAAACTCTTTACCTTTTGAAGTGTAAGTATACTATCTAGAAGTAACTAATGTAGTTAAATGCTCTTTAGATACTTGGTTGAAGTTTAAGTATTTATAAACTCCATCTTTGTTTTGCTCAGTAATTTTCTTAGGTACGATTTCCATGTACTCTTCTTTAGATGGAAGTCTTCCAAGAAGTGCTGTAACTGCTGCAACTTCTGCAGATCCTAAATAAACTTGAGAACCTTTACCAAGTCTGTTATCGAAGTTTCTTGTAGATGTAGAGAATACTGCTGCACCTTCAGATACTTGTGCTTGGTTACCCATACATAAAGAACATCCTGGAATCTCTAATCTAGCACCTGCTGCTGCAAATGTAGCATAGTAACCCTCTTCAGTTAATTGAGCTTCATCCATTTTTGTTGGAGGAGCAACCCATAATTTAGTAGGAACTTCACCCTCACCTTTAAGAACTTCACCAAGTGCTCTAAATAATCCGATGTTAGTCATACAAGAACCAACGAATACTTCATCAATTTTGTGAATTCTATTGTCATCAGCTAAGATGTTTGTTAAAGTATCAACGTCATCTGGATCATTTGGACAAGCTAAGATTGGCTCAGTGATTTCATTTAAATCAATTTCAATTACTGCTGCATATTCTGCATCTGCATCTGGAGTTAATAACTCAGGATTTTTTAACCACTCTTTCATTTTGTCAGCTCTTCTTTGAAGAGTTCTAGAATCTTCATAACCTTCTTCAATCATTTTTTCAATTAAAGCAATGTTAGAGTTTAAGTACTCAATAATTGGTTCTTTATCTAATTGTACAGAACAAGCTGCTGCTGATCTCTCTGCTGCTGAATCTGATAATTCGAATGCTTGCTCAACTTTAAGCTCTGGTAATCCAGCAATCTCAATAATTTTACCAGCAAAGATATTTTTCTTACCTTTTTTCTCAACAGTTAATAAACCATCTTGAATAGCTTGGTATGGAATAGCATTTACTAAGTCTCTTAAAGTAATTCCTGGTTGCATTTCACCTTTGAATTTAACTAATACAGACTCTGGCATAGTTAATGGCATCATACCAGTAACACCTGCGAATGCAATAAGACCAGAACCAGCTGGGAATGAAATACCAATTGGGAATCTAGTATGAGAATCTCCACCAGTACCTACTGTATCTGGTAAACATAATCTATTTAACCAAGAGTGAATAACACCGTCACCTGGCTTAAGTGTAACACCACCTCTTGAGTTGATGAAATCTGGTAAAGTATGTCTTAATTTAATATCTGCTGGCTTTGGATAAGCTGCAGTGTGACAGAATGATTGCATAACCATATCAGCACCAAAAGATAATGCTGCAAGCTCTTTAATCTCATCTCTTGTCATTGGTCCAGTTGTATCTTGAGATCCAACAGTTGTAGCGATTGGCTCAACGTACATACCTGGTCTAACACCTTCAATACCACAAGCTCTACCAACCATTTTTTGTGCTTGAGAGAAACCTTTTCCAGAATCAGCTGGTTGCTCAGGAGCTAAGAACATATCTGATGCACCTAATCCTAATACTTCTCTAGCTTTGGCAGTTAAACCTTTACCAATAATTAAAGGAATTCTACCACCTGCTCTCATTTCGTCAGTCATTGTGTTTGGAGCTAATTTGAATTCAGAAACTACTTCACCATTTTTAGTGATTTGTCCTGCGTATGGCTTAACAACAATTTCATCACCAGTTTCTAAGTTATCAACTGGAGCTTCAATTGGTAAACATCCTGAATCTTCTGCAGTATTGAAGAAAATTGGAGCAATAATAGAACCAATTACAACACCACCTGTTCTTTTATTTGGAACACCTGGAATATCTCTACCCATGTGCCATTGAACAGAGTTAATACCTGATTTTCTTGAAGAACCAGTACCAACAACATCACCAACGTATGCTAATGGGTTACCTTTTTGTCTTAATTCTTCCATTTTTTCTAATGGTTTTTCCATTCTTGATTGTAACATTGCAGTTGCGTGTAATGGAATATCAGGTCTTGTAAATGCAACAGTTGCAGGAGATAAATCATCTGTATTTGTTTCACCTGGAATTTTGTAAACAGTTAATTTGATTTCTTCTTCTAATGCTGGTTTATTAGTGAACCACTCAGCGTTTGCCCATGACTCAATAACTTCTTTTGCTTTAGCATTTCCAGCATCCATTAAATCTTTTACATCATTAAATGCATCATATACTAAAATAGTGTTTTTTAGTTGAGTAGCAGCAATCTCTGCAACTTCTTCAACTTTAAGAGCTTCAATAAGTGGAGTAACATTGAACCCACCCATCATTGTTCCTAAAATCTCAACAGCTTCAGTCTTAGAAATAACAGAACATGTAACATTTCCTTGTACAATATCATTTAAAAATGCAGCTTTAACATATGCAGCATCATCAACACCTGGGTTAATTTTATTTTTAAATAATTCTAAGCAATACTCTGCTTCTTCTACTGGATTAGCTTTTAATAATTCAACTAATTCTGCAGTTTGTTCAGCAGTTAATGCTAATGGTGGTAATCCACCTTCATTTAATCTTTCTTCAGTATGCGCTTTATAAGTAGCTAATAAACTCATATAGATCTCCTAATAAATTTGTAGCACTAGTATAGCATAATGTTTATTTCCTTTGATGTACAATTTCTGCTAACTATTCTACAATTTTTTATTCTTAGAAAAAAAGTTACAAAAAGTAATAAAAAAGACACTAAAATGGCTATTTTATTGATAATTCAAATAGCATTGAAACTATAACTTCAAATAAAAAAGCGTTAAAATGCTAATCTATGCTAATTTAAGGTACATTGATGTACAATTATTGTACATATAGTTTTCAATATATAGATATTTAATAAGACTTAAATAATCACAATAATATATAATTTTAATAAATTTTATTTATACATAAAGGACTAAATTGCTTAAAAAATTAAAAGAAAAACTTCACAAAGAGATTCCACTTACAAAATATATGCAAATAAATCCAAAAGAGATAAAAGAGAACAAACTAATTACAACAGCACCAATAGAACCAAATATCAATGATAAACAAACAGGTTTTGCAGGAAGTTTAAGTACTCTTGTTACCATTTCAGCTTGGAGTGCTTGTTATTTACTTGTAGAAGAAGAATTAGGGTTTAAAAACACAATGATTGCAGTAATTAAAAGTGATACCTCATATAGAGCTCCTGTAACAAAAGAGTTATATTGTGAAACTACTCTTCCAAGCAAAGAAGAGATAGAAAGATTAAAACAAAAACTTGATTCTAAAGGAAGTGGTTCTTTAAGAATCAAGTCACAAATTATAGAAGATGAAAAAGTATGTGTTGATTTTGAAGGTATTTATGTAATCAAGATTTAAAAATATAGTTTGTAATAAGTTTTAAATACTGCTTTGAACTAACTATTGAACCTAATACAATCAAGATACAAGCTAAAGCTATAGTTGTTGTCATACTTGAAATTCCAACTGCTACTAAAATAAGAGTTGACAGCAACGGAGCTAAATAAGCAAGGGAACCTAAAATCTTAATATCACCATTTTTTAAAGCAAAGTCCCATAAATAAAACGCTCCTCCAACAGGACCAAGACCTAACATAATTGCTGAAATAATCTCAACAAAACTTGGAAGATAAACTTGCTCAAAAATTAAATGTGAAATAAAAGAAAATAAAGCAGTCAAAAGACAAAAGCCAGTAACTGCAAAAGTTGGCACGTGGGTTAATGTTTTTGAAATTACAGAATAACTTGACCATAGAAGTGCTGCAATTAAGGCAAAGCTATAACCTAAAGTATATTTTGAATCAAACTCTAAACTTCCATCTTTTAGTACTAATAAAAAAGCTCCACTAAGAGCTAAGATTGTTCCTACTATATGGAACCATTTTAACTTTTCATTTGGTAAAAAAGCTGAAAAAACAACAATCAATAAAGGCCATAAATAGTTAATTAGATTTGCTTCAACTGCTGGTGCATTTTTAATTGCTAAAAAATAAAAAAAGTGATAACCAAATAATCCTATAACCCCTATAAAATAAGCTTTTAAAGGAACTTTAAATAACTCACTTATTGCTCTTTTTTGTTTTTTTAACATTAATAAACCAATTATTGAAGCCACAGAAAAAGAGATTGTTAATAATAAAAATGCAGGTATTTTTCCTGAATAAACTGTAAAAAGTGCAAGGGATGACCATAAAAGAATGGTTATAAGACCTAAGATATTTCCTTTTGTATTATCCATTTAATAAATATCTCCTAAATAAAAAAAAGATTTTACTCTAATTTTCTTAAAATAATTTTCTTTTTGATAAAATTAGAAACTAAAGGAGATAACGTGAAAATCAGACAAATACTTTCAATACTTTTCCTAGCAATATTAATTGCTGGTTGTACTCATAAAACACCATATACAAATAGAAGTCAAATGATTTTGATTTCAGATGAAAAAGAGTTAGCGCTAGGAGAACAAAGTTATGAAAAGACTTTAAAAGAATCAAAGGTTATAACAAATACAAGAGAGTCTTTAAAAGTAAAAGAGATTGGGAAAAGAATAGCAAAGGTTGCAAATACAAATTATAAATGGGAATTTAACCTTATAGAAAACAAAGCAAAAAATGCCTTTTGTCTTCCAGGTGGAAAAGTTGTAGTTTATACAGGTATTTTAGAAGTTGCAAAAAATGACGACCAACTTGCAACGGTAATCTCTCACGAAATTGCCCATGCTTTAGCTAGACATGGGGCCGAAAGAATAAGTACAAGTATGATTTCACAAGGAATCCAAATATTAGGAAATATAGCAATTTCAACTCAAGCCCCAGAATATACAAAGACTTTTAATATTGCATATGGTCTTGGCTCACAATATGGAGTTTTAATGCCATATGGAAGAATGCAAGAGAGTGAAGCAGATGAAATAGGTATTTATCTTATGCATAAAGCAGGTTATGATTTAAATGAAGCCATCAAGTTTTGGGAAAATATGAGTGAAGGGAAAGAAGAGAATATTGAGTTTTTATCTACTCACCCAAATTCACAAAACAGAATCAAAAGTATCAAGAATATAATAAAAAAATTAAATTAAAAACTACTTATTTTTCATTAAGGTTTAAGAAAGAGTTAATTGTTTAAACTAGTAAATCTAAGTATAAAGATTTACTATGAAAACACTAATTAAAATATTTACGGTTTTTCTACTACTGACATCTTTCTTAAATGCTCAAGACAATAATTATAAAAATCTATCCATAGATAACAATATAGTTCTATTTTCAACTTCTATTGAAGATGAACTTTGGAGTTTAAACTATGAAAATCTTAAAAAAAATATTGAAAACTACTTAAATACAACCCAGATAGAAGCTGTTGTTATCTATGATTCAGATCTTGATAAATATATTATGAGTGCATATGAAGAGAAAGAGAAGATTACTTTTTTTCAGAATAATGAACTTCCTTCTAAATTTAAAAATCAAAAGAAATACAGCTCTAAAAATAAATCTATATTTTATCAAGGTAAAAATATTGGTAAAGTATTTGTTTACTACAAAAAAAATAGATTTAATAATCTAAACCTAAATGAAGAAGAGATTGCTTGGTTAGAGAAGCATAATACAATAAGAGTTCATGCCGAAGAAAAATGGGCTCCCTTTAATTTCATTGAAGGAAATGAAGTAAAAGGTTATTCCAATGATTATATTAGGTTAATTGCAAAAAAACTAGGACTAAAAATTGAGTTTATAAAAGGTCATACTTGGGATGAATATATAAATCTATTAAAAGATAAAAAAATAGACATAATCTCAAATATGGTAAAAACAAAAGAGAGAGAAGAGTTTGCTATCTTTTCAGAAAAAAACATTCATAGTATTTCTCCTTCAATCTACTCAAATAAAATTGACCTAACTTTTAAAAATGTTAAAGACTTAGAAGGTTATAAAGTTGCTTTAGTAAAAGGTTTCTGGTTTGAAGATGTAATCAAAAAAAACTATCCTAAAATTGATTTGATTACAGTAAATAATTCACAAGATGCAGTAAACCTTGTTTCAAATGAAACAGTTGATGCAATAATCGATTTAGCTCCAGTAATACAAAACTTAATTACAAAATATGCAATTAACAATGTCTATTTTCATGGTGTAACTAACTTTGAAGACTCTATTAACTATTATGACAAAATTGGTATCAGGAAAGATTGGCCTATTTTTAAATCAATCATTGATAAAACCATCAACTCTTTTACTTATCAAGAAAGATTAAAACTAAATAGAACTTGGCTAGTAAATAAAGTATTTAACAATACAAGCTCACAAATAAATAGATTAACACTGACAGAACAGATTTTAAAAAATAGTGGATTTAAACCAGTTATTTATAATAAAACAAAAAAAGTCTTAATCCTACACTCTTATCATCAAGGGTACAAATGGACAGATGATATTACAGCAGGAATAAAATCACTATTCCCTAAAAAAAGCAATGTTGCATTAACAATTGAATATATGGATACAAAAAGAAGATTTGATGAAACATATCTTGAAATCTTAAAGAAAAGTTATCTTTATAGATACTCAAAAGAGAAGTTTGATTTAATCATTGCATCAGATAACAATGCCTTTGACTTTTTAATAGAGAATAGAAATCTAATTTTTGGAAATACTCCTGTAGCCTTTTTAGGAGTTAATAACTTCAAAGAGAGTCAACTAAAAGGAATGAAAAATATAACAGGAATTGAAGAAAAAGCTGATTTTGAATCCACTTTAAAACTTATTCCTTTAATACAAGGGGATATTAAAAACCTTTTAGTTGTGTTAGATAATACAAAAACAGCACAACTAATAAATAAAAGAATTGAGAAAATCAAAAATAAATACACTGATATAAATTTTATTGATACAAGAAATTTAAGTATTGATGAACTTTTAGTAAAAGTAAAAGACCTTCCTTCTGATAGTGCCATTTTATATTTATCTTTCTTTAGGGATAAAAACAATAAATATTTTAATACAAATGAAGTAATAAAATCTATTTCAAGAATCAGCACTGTACCTATTTATGGAGTGTGGGCTTTTTTATTAGGAGATGGAATTATTGGTGGAAAACTACTTAGTGGATATAGCCAAGGTTTAGAAGTTGCAAACTTAGCAAACAGTATTCTTCAAGGCAAAAGTGCAAATGATATTAATGTAAGTAAAGAGTCTACCTCAACATATATTTTTGATGAAATCTTATTAGATAAGTTTGATATTGATAAAACAAAACTTCCAGAAAATAGTATTATTATCAATGAGCAAAATAATAGAGTTGAATCTAAGATCACCCTTACTAAAAAAGAGCAGTTCTTCTTAAAAAACCATCCTGTTATAAAAGTTAGCAATGAGTTAGACTGGGCTCCATTTGATTTTGCAATTGGAAATCAACCCCATGGCTACTTTATTGATTTACTTCAATTAATTTCTAAAAAAACAGGATTAGAGTTAGAGTTTGTAAATGGTTTCACATGGACTGAGTTAATGGATAAGTTTGAAAACAAAGAGATTGACTTAGTTCACCCTGTTGGAATAATAGAAGAGAGAAAGCAAAAATGGATTTTTTCAGAAGCAGCATTTTCATATAAACCCGCATATGCAACAAAAAAAACAGCAGATGAGATTAGTAATATTTCCTCATTAGAAAATAAAACAATAGCTGTAGGAAGAGGATATGCATATGAGAAATATTTAAGAAAAAACCATCCAGACCTAAAACTAAGATTAGTTGATTCTACACTAGAAGGATTAAAACTAGTATCTAAAGGAGAAGTTTATGCATTTATTGACCCTGAACCTGTACTAAAATATATGATTAAAAAACACTTTTTTTCTGATTTAAAAGTGTCTGGTTGGTTCCATGAATACAACAATAAAGAGACAAGTAAACTACACTTTATGTCACACAAAAATAAGCCTGAACTAATAAGTATCATAAATAAAGGTTTATTAACACTAACTCCTGGTGAATTATCAGTGTTAGAAAACAAATGGTTTGGCTCTGAGACAACAAAAGAAGAAGAAAAAATTGAACTATCAAGAGAAGAGTTAAGATTCCTACAAAATAAAAAAGTTATTAGAATGTGTGCTCTTCCTGATGCACTTCCTTATGAAGCAATAAGCGAAGAAGGGAAACATATAGGTATAGCAGAAGACATGATTCAAATTATGGAATCAAAGATTGGTATAAAAATACTACTTGAACCAACACAAACTTGGGCACAATCCCATG
This sequence comes from Arcobacter sp. F155, assembly GCF_004116455.1. Taxonomy (NCBI): domain Bacteria; kingdom Pseudomonadati; phylum Campylobacterota; class Epsilonproteobacteria; order Campylobacterales; family Arcobacteraceae; genus Arcobacter; species Arcobacter sp. F155. The sequence continues at coordinate 44,052 of NZ_PDJU01000001.1, read as the reverse complement.
AATATATAAAACAAGGTCGATGTGATATTTTACCTATTGTACAAAACCTACCAAGTAGAAGAGAATATCTTGATTTCACAAAACCATATATAAAACAAACAACTGTAATTGCAACAAGAAACGAAGAGATTTTTGTAACTGACTTAGATGAAGTAAAAGATAAAAAAGTAGCTATTGTAAAAAAATATGCTCACTCTAATTTAATAAAAAGAGCTTATCCTGAACTAAATATTGTGGGAGTTGCTAATATAAAAGAAGGACTAGAAAAAGTTAGAAGTAAAGAAGTCTATGGTTATATTGATGCACTAGGAAGTATTAGTTATGAACTACAAGAGCAAGGAAACTATGAGATAAAAATTGCAGGTAAAGTAGGTTTTGATTTAGAGCTTTCTATAGGGACAAGAAAAGATGAACCTCTTTTAAATACTATTTTTACAAAAGCAATAAATGCAGTTACTCAAAAAGAGATAAAAGAGATTTATGATAAATGGATTACAGTAAGATTTGAAGATAAGATTGATTATAACCTTATATATAAAATAATTGCTATTTCTCTTTTAATTTTAATACCAATTGTATTTTGGAATAGAAAACTAAAAGCAGAGATTAGTAAAAGAAAAGAAGTTGAGATTGAGCTAATCAATGCAAGACAAAAAGCATTAAATGCAAGTAAAGCAAAAAGTGATTTCTTAGCAAATATGAGTCATGAAATAAGAACTCCAATGAATGGAATAATAGGAATGACAACCCTTGCTATAAAAAATATAGATATAGATAAAGACAAAGCAAAGGACTATATTAAAAAGTCACAAACCTCTGCAAATATTCTTTTAAAAATCATAAATGATATTTTAGACTTTTCTAAAATTGAAGCAGGAAAACTAGAAATCAATTATGAGACGATAAGTCTAAGGGAATCAGTAAGTGCTATAAATGATATCTTTAGTCATATGATTGAAGAAAAAGAGCTTGAGTTTATAATAGAACAAGATGAGCTTATACCTGAGTTTATATTAGGAGATAAGTTAAGACTATTTCAAATTCTAACTAATCTTATTAGTAATGCTGTTAAATTTACCCAAAAAGGTTATATCAAAGTAAAAATAGAATTTTTATCAAAAGATAATGATGATATCAAGCTTAGATTCTCTGTTATAGATACTGGAAAAGGTATTGCTAAGAAAAATCAAGAAAAACTATTTAAATCATTTTCTCAAGAAGATAGCTCTATTTCAAAAGAGTATGGAGGAACAGGACTAGGACTTGCAATATCTAAAAAACTTGTGGAGCTTATGAATGGAGAAATTGGCTTTAAAAGTAAAAAAAATGAAGGAAGTAGCTTCTTCTTTACTATCTCAACAAAGATAGTTAAAAATATAAAAGAGAAAGAGTCACTAGAAAAAGAGAACTCTCTAGAACAAAATATACTTTATGATGCAAATATTCTACTTGTAGAAGATAATGACATTAACCAAGAATTAGCTCAAACACTGTTAAGTGACTTTGTAAAAAATATTGAAATTGCAGCAAATGGTTTAGAAGCAATAGAAAAACTAAAAGAGCATAATAGTGATTACTATAGTCTAATTTTAATGGATATTCATATGCCAATAATGGATGGATATACTGCAACTAAAAAAATCAAAGCAGATGACAACTATAAAAATCTTCCTATTATTGCAATGACTGCAAATGCACTTACAGATGATATAAATAAAGCATTTGAATATGGAATGATTGATCATATTGCTAAACCAATTGATATAAAAGAGCTTAAAGCAAAAGTTACAAAAGTTTTATCTGGAAAAGAGCTTATACAAAAAGAAGTAAGTGAAATATCAACAAAAACAAAAGAAGATAATTTATATTTTGATGCACAAAGTGCTATAGATAGAATGTTAGGTAGAGAAGACTTATATAAAAACCTTCTTATTAACTTTAGAGAAAGTAAAAAGAACTATCTTTCAAATATAAAAGCATTTAAACAAAGAGATGATATTGAAAATTTAACTTCAGAGATTCATACACTAAAAGGTTTATCTAAAACATTAGGAGCTGAAAAGTTTGGAGACTTCTTAATTGATTGTGAAAAAGAGATAAAAGAGAAAGAAAAATTAAGTGATGAAAATCTAGAAAAAATAATTACGGGATTAGAAAAAGTTGTAAATGAGTGTAATAATTGGCTTAAATCAAATAGAGTTTAAGTACCTAAAAGGTACTTAAATTTTATTCCATGTTTGTAAAGATTGCTTGAACGTCATCATCTTCTTCAAGTTTTTCTAATAACTTTCCAATCTCTTCTTGTTGTTCTTCTGTAAACTCTTGTGGATTATTTGAGATTCTTTTTAACTCAGCTTTTTTAAGCTCAAGTCCAAGCTCTTCAAATTTTGTATTCATATTACCAAAGTCAGTATAGTCTGCAAGTGCTATACATAAACCATCTTCTTCTTCAAGTTCTTCTAATCCTGCATCAATAAGTTCTAATTCTAACTCTTCTAAATCCATATCTGGTTTATCAAACTCAAAAATAGCTTTTCTATCAAACATAAACTCTAAAGAACCAGTTGGAACAACTTGACCACCATTTTTGTTAAAGTGCATTTTTACATTTGCAACAGTTCTAGTATTGTTATCAGTTGCACACTCTACAAATACTAATACTCCATGAGGACCTTTTCCTTCAAAGTTAACATCAGTATAGTTTTTTGCATCTTTTCCTGTTGCTCTTTTAATAGCCGCTTCAATGTTTGCTTTTGGTAAGTTTTGTGCTTTAGCATTAAGAATAGCTGTTCTTAAAACTGGGTTCATTTCAGGATCACCACCTCCAGCTTTTGCTGCAATTTCGATTGCTTTTGCTAGTTTTGGGAAAACTCTTGACATATTTCCCCATCTTTTCATTTTTGCTGCTTTTCGATATTCAAAGGCTCTACCCATAAAAACTCCATAAACTTTAATTTTTGCGTAGTATACCCTTTTTGATATAATAGCTTTATAAGATAGTAATAATATTTTTTGGATAAGATTCCATCATGAAAAAAATATTTATACTTTTATTTATTATTAATCAACTTATATTTGCACTTAAAATATCTTCTAAAAAGGTAGAAAATGCAAATACTTTATTTCTTAAAATTGTTAAAGAAAATATCAAAGAACCAAAACTTACTTTAGATAATCACAACATCAACTTTTTTAAATTCCCAAACAAAAAAAATAGTTATTATGCTTTAGTTCCTATCTCTTACTACAAGGATTTAAAAAAGTATAAAATCATCATCTCTTATATTGAAAATGAGAAAAAAGTCTTCAAAGGTATTCCTATTGAAGTTATTGATGGAAAATATAAAAGTGAAGTTATAAATGTAGATAGCTCAAAAGTTACATTAAATGAAAAAAACAAAAAACGTGTTTCAAAAGAGTATAAAGAAGCTATGAAAATCTACAACACTACAAGTAAAACTCTTTATATCAATGATAAATTCATATATCCCCTTGAAACTAAGATAACTAGTGATTTTGGGAGAAAAAGAGTTTATAACGGAAGTCTAAAATCATACCATAGTGGAACAGACTATAGAGCTAAAGTTGGTACTAAAATAAAAGCAATTAACAATGGGAAAGTTGTTATTGCAAAAGATAGATTTTATGCTGGGAACTCTATTGTTCTTGACCATGGAAATGGTATCTATTCTGGCTACTATCACTTAAGTAAAATGAACTATAAAGAAGGTGACCTTGTAAAAAAAGGTGATATCATTGGTCTAAGTGGTAGCACAGGTAGAGTTACGGGACCTCACTTACATTTCTCATTTAGAATACATGGTATACAAGTAGATCCGTTACAGGCTATTGATTTACTAAATAACAATTTATCACATTAAGCTTTTTTTATAATATTTTTAGGTATTCTATCTCTCTTATACACACAAGGAAAAGTTAAAATGAAAAAGTTAGTTGTTCTTTTTTTAATGCTTGTGAGCATTAGTTTTGCTCAAGAACTAGAAAAAGATGATTTTAATAATGAGTTTAGTGAATTTAGTACGCCTAAAGAGAGCTTTGACCCTCTTGTTGATTATAACCGTACAATGACTTCATTTAATCATTATGTTTACCTAAACATCTTAGAACCAACAGCAAAAGGTTATGCAACAGTTGTACCAGAAATAGCTAGAACTGGTATTTCAAATTTTATTGATAATGTTACGTTTCCAATTAGATTTGTAAACAATGTTCTTCAATTAAAATTTAACTACGCTTTAGAAGAGTTAGGTAGATTTGCAATAAACTCTACAATTGGTATTGCTGGACTAATGGATCCTGCAACAAGTATGAACCTAAAAGAAAGAAAAGAAGACTTTGGTCAAACTCTTGCTTTTTATGGAGCTGGTGAAGGTTTTCATTTAGTATTACCATTTTTTGGTCCTTCAAACCTAAGGGATACTTTTGGACTGGTTGCTGATGGTTATATTTCACCGTTAACAGATGTAAGTTCATTAGATTATAAAATACCAGACAGAGCTGAAAAAACGTTAGGAATACAAGCAATTAAATTAGTAAACAATGTTTCTTTAAATCAGGGAAGATATGAAACATTTACAAAAGATGCAATTGATTTATATTCACTACTAAAAAATGCATACAACCAAAGAAGAGAAAAAGAGATTAAGGAATAATCAATGTTAAAAAAATATTTTCTACTATTTCTAGTTTCTACAACTTTAATATTCGCAGTAACTAAAGAAGAAATAGAACCACATATGGTTAAAAAAGTAAATGAAGTACTTTCTATTTTAAAAAGTAAAGAACTAAATAAAGAGACTAAAAGTCAACAAATAATTTCAAAGATGGATCCAATCTTTGACTATACTTTAATGGCTAGATTATCACTTGGAAAAGAGTGGAATACACTTTCAAATGATAAAAAAGAAGAGTTCACTTCACTATTTACTAAAGTTTTAAAAAAGTCATACCTTAACAAACTTGATTTATATACAAATCAAGAGATTAAATTTTTAGGGACACAAGAACCAAAAAGCAATAGAATTATTGTAAATACTGTACTTGTTGGTGAGAAAGAAAACTTTGATATTAACTATAAATTCTACCAAAAAGCAAAAGATGAATGGAAGATTTATGATATCAATCTACTTGGAGTAAGTATTATTCAAACTTACAGACAACAATTCGCAGGATTTTTAAAAGACAAATCTTTTGATGATTTATTAAAAAACTTAAATAGTAAAAAATAATTTAATATGACTAAAAAGTTTTTTGATTTAACTGTTATAAAACACCCCTTTAAAACAGTTTTTATACTTTTATTAGGAGTAATATTCTTAGGATATTACTCTACAAAGTTAGAGATTGACGCTTCTTCAGAAACACTACTTCTTGATGATGACAAAGACTTACAATTTGCTAGAAAAGTTTCAAAGTTATACTATAATCCTGATTTCTTACTAGTTACATATTCTCCAAAAAAAGATTTACTTCATGATGAAACTCTTGAAGAGTTAAAAGAACTATCAGAAGAGCTAACACAAATAGAGAATATTGCCTCTGTAACTTCTATTTTAAATGTTCCCCTCCTTCAATCTCCTGTTCAAAAGTTAACAAAACTTGTTGATAATATAAGAACATTAGAAAATAGTAATCCAGACAAAAAACTTGTAAAAGAAGAGTTTTTAACTTCTGAGATATATAAAAATGCCTTAGTTAGTTCTGATTTTAAAACAACAGCACTAGTTCTAAATCTAAAAGAAAATAAAGAGTATTTTAAATTTATTGATAAAAGAAAAAAACTTTTAGATAAACAAAGAACTAATAGTTTAAGTGAAGAAGAAAAACAACAATTAACTAAGATTCAAAAAGAGTTCAAACTATTTAGAGATAAACAAAGAGAAGAAAATAGTCAAACAATAGAAGAGATAAGAACAGTAATTGCGCAGTATCAAAATAATGCTTCCCTATTTTTAGGCGGAGTAAATATGATTGCAGATGATATTATCACTTTTGTAAAAAATGATTTAGTTATCTATGGTTCAACTTTAGTTCTACTTCTAATCCTTATTTTATGGATTATTTTTAGACAAATGATTTGGATAACTCTACCTTTATTAATCTGTGTACTTTCAGTAGTTTCAACAACAGGTGCTTTAGGTTTCTTTGCTTGGGAAGTAACAGTTATCTCATCAAACTTTATTGCATTACAATTAATTATTACAATATCTATTGTTTTACACTTAATTGTAAGATATAGAGAACTTAGTTCTATCTATCCTAACTCTTCACAATATAAGCTTGTAATAAATACTATTTTATCAAAACTAAACCCATCATTCTTTGCTATTATTACTACTATTGCAGGGTTTGGTTCTTTAGTTTTATCAGGTATTCAACCAGTTAAAAACTTAGGTTGGATGATGAGTACTGGTATTGCTATTTCTTTAGTTATCTCTTTTATAGTATTTCCAGCTATCTTAATACTACTAAAAAGAGTTCAAAGTCCTAAAGAGTCTAACTTCAAGCTAAAAACAATTGCTCTATCAAAATACCTAGTAGAATTCCATGGTAAAAAAATCATCTTTACTAGTATTGTTGTAGTAGTTTTTGCACTAACAGGAGCTTCAAAACTTATTGTTGAAAATAGTTTTATTAACTACTTTAAAGAATCAACGCAGATATACAAAGGAATGAAAGTAATTGATGAAAGTCTAGGAGGAACAACTCCTTTAGATGTAGTAATTACTTTTAAAGAGGAAGAGAAACAAGAAGTTAAAGTATCAAAAGATAGCTTTGGTTTTGACTCTTTTGAAGATGAATTTGCTATTGATAAAAGTAGTGAAGAGTATTGGTTTACAAGGGATAAACTAAATGTCATTCTAAGAGTACATAACTATTTAGAATCTATTGAGGAAATAGGAAAAGTTCAATCATTAGCAACTCTTTTAAAAATAGGAAAAACATTAAATGAAGGAAAAGAGTTAGATAGCTTTACCCTTGCTTTACTTTATAAAAAGCTTCCTGAAGAGTATAAAAAGATAATTCTAAGTCCTTATATTAATATTGAAAATAATCAAGCAAGAATTACAACTAGAATCATTGATTCAAATCCCGATTTAAGAAGGGATGAGCTTTTAAAAAGAATTAATAGTGAACTTCCAGCTGTAATAAATAGCTCAAGTGTAGAGTTTAGATTATCAAATCTAATGGTTTTATATAACAACATGCTTCAATCGCTATTTGATTCGCAAATCAAGACTTTAGGTTTTGTTGTTATAATTTTATTTGTAATGTTTTTGATACTATTTAAATCATTTAAAATAGCAACAATTGCAATCTTGGCAAATATTGTTCCTATCTCTATTATCTTTGGAATTATGGGATGGCTTACTATTCCACTAGATATTATGACTATTACTATTGCAGCTATTTCTATAGGAATTGGGGTAGATGATACTATTCACTATATTCATAGATTTCATGAAGAGTATAAAAAAGACCATAACTATATGGAAGCTATGAAAAGAAGTCACGAAAGTATCGGTTATGCTATGACTTATACTTCTTTAGTAGTAATTGTTGGATTCTGTATTTTAGTATTATCAAATCTTATTCCTACTATCTATTTTGGACTATTAACAGTAATTGTAATGGCAACTATTTTAAGCTCTGCCCTACTTTTACTTCCAAAACTATTAATTCTATTAAAACCTTATGGTAATAAAAAAGCTAGGAGCATTTAAGTAAATGAATATTGCAGTATATTGTGGTTCAAACTTTGGGAAAAATGAGATATATAAAAATACAGCCTTGAAAATGGTTGATTATCTAGCTAAAGAGAATTGTTCAATTGTTTACGGAGGAAGTAAAGCTGGACTTATGGGAGTTATTTCAAACCATGCTTTAGAAAAGAATATTCCTGTTTATGGAGTAATTACCCATGACCTTGCAAGTAAAGAACTTGAAAATGAAAAGCTTTCAAATATCATTAAAGTAAATGATATAAGAGAAAGGAAAGCAAAGATGGAAGAGCTTTCTGATGCTTTTATTGCATTTCCTGGTGGATGTGGTACTTTAGAAGAAATCTCAGAGATATTAACATCTATACAAGTGGGATATAGTACAAAACCTTGCGCTTTTTTTAACCTAAATGGATATTATGACAATCTTTTATCTTTTTTACAAAATGCTGTAAATGAAGGTTTTATGTTAAAAGAACATCTTGATTCAATTATTGTAAGTGACGATATAGAAGTGATTTACAAAGGCTTTATAAACTATGAAGCACCAAAGAGTAAATGGGAGATTTTAAAAGCGTTAACGAATTGTTAATTTTTTGTTACTGCTCATTAATTCTTAACTATTATAATTTTATTAAGCAATGAGTAACAGCGAACTTACTCAGAGCATTTTTGCGAACAAACAATCTCCTAAAAAGCAGAGCTTTCTCCTTGCTCTGCTTTTTTTTTAGTAATACAATAAATATTGAATATAATTATCACATTTGCTACACAATTGTTATGGTATAATTGTATAATTCAAAAAAATTTTAAGGCTATATAAATTAATGAAAAAACTTGACAATATTCAAAGAGATTTACTTCTAACAAATCTTGATGAAGATGGCAAACTATCATGTCTAAAAGCATTTAAAGTTGCCAGATTAATTGGGATGAAGCCAAAAGACATGGCTGAAGTAACAAAATCAATGAATATAAAAATTACAAACTGCGAACTTGGTGTTTTTGGAAAAATTAACTTCTCTGACTTAGATGACAATATATATAATAAACTATCTCAAAACTTTGCACAGGATAAAAAAGTTGATTGTGAAGTTGCTTGGTACACAGCAAGAGACAAAGGTGCAAGTCTAAGAAAAGTAGGCTCTACAATCAATAACTCAGATATAAAAGTTACTCACTGTCAACTTGGATGCTTCTATGACGAAGAGTTTGAAGAGTACGATGACAAATAAAAAAAAATTTATACTTTTTGATAATGATGGTGTTTTAGTAGAAACAGAAAAATGGTATTATGAAGCTAACGTCAAAGCACTAAAAGAGTTAAACCTAACACTTGAATTAGATACTTACTTAGAGATTATGGCTAGAGGTGGAACAGCTTGGGAAATTGCATTTGCTCAAGGGGTTTCAAAAGATGTAGTTGATAAGCAAAGAGAAAAAAGAGATGTATTCTATCAAGAGTTTCTTACAACTAAAGATATTGAAATTCAAGGTGTAAAGCCTTTACTTAAAGAGTTATCTCAAAACTATAAAATGGCTATTATTACAACTTCAAGAAGAGTTGATTTTGATTTAATTCATAAAAACAGAGGTATTGTTGATTTTATGGATTTTACTCTTTGTGTTGAAGAGTATGCAAAAGCTAAACCAGCACCTGACCCATACATTGCAGGACTTAAAAAGTTTAATGCAAAAAAAGAAGAAACTATTATAGTTGAAGACTCACAAAGAGGTCTTACTTCAGCATATAATGCAGGTATTGAGTGTGCTGTAGTTCATAATGAGTTTACTAAAACCCATGACTTTTCAAAAGCAAACTATCATATTAAAAAATTAGATGAGTTAAAAGAGCTTTTATCTACTTTGTAGATACTCTTTTAATCTTTTAATTCCCTCTTCCATATGCTTTATATCTCTTGTGTAGGCAAATCTTAAATACTTATTTGTGCTGTTAGTTCCAAAATCTTTTCCTGGAGTTGTTGCTATATGAATGTTTTCTAATAACTCTTTTGCAAAAGCAAAGCTATCATCTGTATATTTTGAAACATCAGCCCAAAGATAAAAAGCTCCATCAGGCTTAGCATCAACACTAAAGATTTCATTTAACTCTTTATATAAATAATCTCGTCTTTGTTTAAAACTGTTTTTTATATTTTCTAAATACTCATAATCAAAAGCTTCTAAAGCTGCATATTGAGAAAGAGTTGGAGCAGAGATAAAAATATTTTGAGCCACAATCTCAGCTTCTCTTACTAAGTTCTTTGGAACTATTATCCAACCAAGTCTAAGTCCTGGCATACAGTAGTATTTAGAAAAGCCATTGATAACAAAGACATTATCACTAAACTGTAAAGCAGTTGAAACATCTTTTTCATAAACTAAACCATGATATAACTCATCTGAAATAAAAGAGATACTATTTTTATCACAATACTCAACTAGCTCTTTTAAATTTCTATCACCATAGATATTTCCCGTTGGATTAGAAGGAGAAGATATTTGAAGAGCATCTAAGTTCTGTTTTTCTAAATGCTCAACTTTCAACTCATAATCACATGACTTATCAATATTCATAAAAACAGGTTCTATATCAAGCATATTTGCAAAGTTCTTATAACAAGGATAAGAAGGATCGCTAAGTCCTAGTTTTCCATTTTGTTTTAAAGTTAAAGTATAAGCTACTAAAAATGCCCCTGATGTTCCAGGAGTTAATAAAATCTGAGAAGAGTCAATATCTACACCATACTCTTTTTTATAGTGAGCTACTATTTTATCACGTAAACTTTTTAAACCTAAACTTTCAGTATAAGAGAATTTATTTTCATCAACTGCTTGTTTTAAAGCCTCTTTTACTTTAGGGTTTGGATTTAAGTCAGGTTGCCCTATTTCAAAATGTATAGTATCTTCATATTTCAAAGCTTCTCTAACTATATCCATAACAATAAAAGAGTTCATATTTTCATATCGCATAAGTAATCCTAATAATTAAAAAATGGATTATACTATAAAAAAGTTGGATTTTTGATATATTAATGAGAGTAGCATTAGCGAAGGAGAAGAATAAAAAAATGCTAACTCTCATTAAATTTGGCTGTGTAGTTTACATCAAATTCTTTTAATGTATTGAAATATTAGCAAACTACTCTTAACCAAAAATCACACCCTAAAACAAATAGGAGTATTTTAGTCTTATTTAAGTTTTATTCCTATTTTAACAAAGTCTGAGCTTACTTTTGATACTATTTCAGGACTAATACAAGGATTTTTATGCAATATTTTGGAACTTTAGAAACTAAATATGAAGAAGTATTTTTAACTTCAAGTTATCTATATTTTAATAAAGAAGATGAACAAATTGATGCTAAACAGCTTAAACAATTAATTAAAACAAACAAAGACAAAAAGAAGAACATTGTAGGAACTATTATTATGTATAGTCCACTTGTTACTCCTGTGGGATATGACTCTAATAAATATTTATTAGACCAAGACTTTGACCAATACGATGAAATGGTAGAGCTAAAGTGTGAAGACTATATTACACTATATAAACATGCTATGGGAAATCAATTTGAAGGAAAACTTGTAGAGATTGTAAACCTATTTAATCTTATGGAAAAAAATATTGATGCTTCTTCATTACTTATGAAGTTTGACCAAGACTTAGAGATTTACTATTCACAACAAAATACTGAGTTTGATAGAGATATTATGTATTTAGACTGCAAAAATATTATTCCAAAAGGAAAGTTTGTATTCTTTGCATGGGGAGAAAAAATCAATCCAAAAGAGTTTATTTATATCAACAACTATGCACAAACTATCTATAGAAGATGCAAAGATGAACTAAGCAAAAATGTTGCTTTTGTTTATAAAAAAGAGAAAACAATTGAGTGGTCAGAAGACTTCATTCAATTTGCTGCACCTGCACAAGTTTCTAAATATAAAACATCAATTCACAATGCCATAAAAAAATCATTTGAAAGTTTTCCACCTATTAGCCAATCTTATAGTTAAAACTTTATATTTCATTGACATTATTTTCTTTGTTAGATATTATAGTAACACTAATTGTTACGCATAAAGGAGAAGAAGATGAATGTCTATGAGTATGCAATGAAAGTAGAAAAAGAAGGTGAAGCCTACTATAGAGAAATGGCTAATATGTCACCAAATGCTGGATTAAAAAGAATTTTCACTATGCTTGCAGAAGAAGAAGTTAAGCACTACAATGTTTTTAAAAGCATGATGAAAAAAGAAAAGCTAGATATTGATAATCTAAATCTTATTACTGATACTCAAACAATCTTTGAAACACTTGCTAATGAAAAAGATAATGTAAGCTTTGATGAAAAACAAATAAACTACTACAAAGATGCAATAAAAAGAGAAGAAAACTCTCATAACTTTTATATAGAAAAATCAAAAGATATTGAAGATGAACAAGAGAGACAAATATTTATAGAGATTGCTCACGAAGAAACAAAACATAAAAAGGTTTTAGAAGAGATTGTTCATTTCTTGGAAGAACCAGACAACTGGGTAGCTAGCGCCGAGTTTTAGACTATAAAGAAGCAAGCCTTTGAACTAAGGCTTTTGCTTCACTATCACTAAAGAATATATTATTATGAATCTTATTACTTGCTTTTTTTAGATACTCTATTTTTTTTGTAGTTAAAGTATCTGGGTCATCTTTATACTGTTCAATTATAGCTTTCATCTCATCTTCATACTTTTGAATAAGTTCTTCTTTTTTTAAAGCACTTGAACGATACTCTTTTCTACTTGTATTGTTTCCTAAATAAAGGACTAAAAAAGCAATTAGGGCTAAACCTAAAACAACTACTAAAACTTCCAAAAAAGCTCCTAATCAACTCTTGGCTGAACTACTGGTTTCTCTTTTTTCTTTTTAGAACCAGATTGATTAAAAGATTTTGCTTCTATTGCAATAGATTCAGCTCTTTTTGCAATAGTTAAAGCCTCTTCTATCTTCTTATTATTTTCAATATCAGTTTTAATTCTATCTACTCTTTCAATTAAACTTCTAAACTCAGCATGACCTAAAACATCTAAAACACCTGGCGACTTTGAAACAAACTCAATGTGCTCCTTATCTCTCCAGTTTGTAGTTAAAGAGTTATCTATATACTCTTTGTAGTCATTTTCTATTTGTGTAGGATTTGCTATAAATGCTAAGTCAAGATGTAAGTCATCTTTTTCATCAAATAAAACTTTATATAAATATTGTAAATAAGAAGCATTAGTTAAAGTTTTTATATATTCATAAACTTTTTCTTTCTCTTCTTTTTCATAAAGATACTCTAAAATATTAACTGATACTTCATCTTCACCACTTGTGAAAATAGAATCAATTTTCTCTTTACAATAATCATATACTTGATTAGACTCTTTTTTATTTAGTTTTTCAATAAATTTGAAAAGTTCAATATTATAAGAAAAAGAGAATCTATTTAAATTTTTAAATAGTACATCTAAAATTTGCCAAGGAGAGTTTTGCTTGTTTGCATATTGAACAATAGCATTTACATTTTCTACCTCATCTTGGCAAAAATGTGTTGTAGAAGAGTATTCATTAATCTCATTAGTTAATTCATTACTTAATAACTGTAAAGATTTGTTTTTAAAATATGAAGTTAATTTATCATTGTTATATTTTGATGAGCTATTAGATAACTGCTTAAATCGTTTACTAATTATCTGATATTTTTTGATTTTATCTTTAATTGAAAAAGTTGATAAAAGTTTTAGTGATTTAAATAAAATCTTATCTTTATTTTTATCTAAAGCTTTTGCTACAACCTCACCTCTTTTTGGTACTTCATTAATAAAAAGTACAAATTTTGCATTTAGTTCATCAAAAGTTTTTATATCATCAATTTTAGATATCTCTTTTAAAACTGTAGATTTTTTGATACTGTGATTAATAAAGAAAAATGCAAGTGCTATTAAAGCTAATAGCACTGCAACTATTATCAAAGTCTCATTGGGAGCTTGTTTATAAATTTCTAATAAATTGTAATTTGATTCTTTTATAAGGCTTAAGAAGTCACTCATAGTATACTATCCTTCAAGTGTAAAAAATAATTATTAGTATACTAAAATAAACTTCATAAACTATTTACTAAGAAAGCTTTCTAAGTCCTTTTCTCCAACTTCTCCAACATATTTCTTTAAAAACCTACCATCTGTTCCATAAAGAAATGACTCAGGAATTTTATTAACATCATCAAAAGCTTTTGCCATTCTAAAGTTTTCTTCCCCTACTGTAATAGGAAATTTAATCTTATGCTTTTCCATAAAAGCAGCTAACTCTTGAACATCTTTATCTCTTTCAAATAAAATTCCGATTAGTTCAAACTTATCTTGATACTTCTCATATAATTTATTAAATACAGGCATTTCTTTAATACAAGGAGGACACCAAGTAGCCCAGAAGTTAAGTAATACATACTTTCCTTTTAACTGCTCTGATGTTAAAACATCATTCTCTACTGTTAATGTAATTGTTCTACCATCTGTTGTTTTAAGATTATAAGTTTTATTACTTTGCTTTTTAAGCTCTTCAAAACTTGTATTATCTTCTACAATTGTTACTGCCTCATCACTTGAATTACATCCTGTAAAAATCAATACTGCAAATATTGATATAAATAATAAAGATAGTCTCTTCATATACTAATTTCTCCTTTATGCTCTACTTTTTTGTAAACTTAATAGTAATACTGCGATTATTCCATATGCTGCTAATGATAAGAATGGAATATTTATAAATCCAAAGTACTCAAAATACTCAGTTGAACAAGGAACCCCTTGTTTACAAGGTACTGCACTTTCTGGAACAATTCCCCACATAAGTAAGTTGTGGTAAATAGCAAACCCTAAACCTACAAAAACAAGTGGTGCTGAGTATTTAAATAGTTTATCATCTGGATATAAAAGATTGATTAAAAAGATTAAAACTAGTGGATACATAAAAATTCTTTGATACCAACACATACTACAAGGAATAAACTCCATTACTTCACTAAAAAATAGTGACCCTAAAGTAGCTATAGAAGCTACAATAAACATTACAAGAACAAGACTTGAATTAACTTTATTCATTATTTAACTAATCCTATATTTTTTCATATTTTATAATTTTCTTGTGTAAAGTCTGTGTAAATAAGACTTTAAAAGAAAACACCACTTAATTTGCTCTTATTGATGTAGCCGTTAAAATAGTATAATACTTACCAGTAAGAGTAACTCTAAACTTCTTTTGTTGTAAATACTTTTTACAAAAGAAAGCATCTTTATACAGTAAAGACTGTTCACTAAAACTATAATTTGGAGCTTTTGCCCCATAAACAACTTCACCACCAAGCCATCTACAGTTTGGAAAACCTAGGATTAATGCACCTGTTTTCTCTAAATAGTTTTGAACAATATGCATAAAAATAGCGTTAAAATCTAAATTTGAACTTTGAAGTGTTCCAATTGAGATTATCAAATCAAACTTTCCTAAATCTAGTTCATCTAAAAGATTTATATCATAGGAATAAAACTTTACATTATCATCTTCTATAAACTTCTCTTTTGCCTTTTTAATTGCAGAAAGACAATAATCAATACCTACAAACTCAATCTCTAAGAACTCATCTTTAAATGCTGTTTTGATAAGTTCAAACTCTTCTGCATTATTAACTCCAAGGTTTAAAACTCTTTTTCTTTTATTTACTTTTACATTTTTTAATGCTTGTAAATAAGAGTGAAAAAACTCAGGCTCTTCATTTTTATTTATTCTTGAAAATTGTGAATCAACACCATACTTCTCTTCAACTTCTTTACTTGAATGAAAAGTCTTATCTTCAAGTTTTAAGAAACTCAACTCCACAAAGTTTTTATCTATTAACATTGGAGTCAACATTTTATAGTGGAATTTTTCTGCTAAATCATTCCAAGACTTATATGATCTATATACATACTCTTCATCTTCTAATAATATTTTCTCTCCTGCATAAGCATTTTCAACTACGTCAGGATTTAAAACAATAATATTTATTATTTTTTCTTCTTTTTTATTATTAAAGTAAGCATAAATTTCGAATAATGATTTTTTTGTAAAGTTTTTTTTCATTTTTCTCCATTTTTTGTTAAAAGTATATCGAAGTTTAACTACAGAATAGTTATAATCACGAAGATTTAATAGGTGATAAAACATGATATTTGAAAACGAAAAACAATTTTTAAAAATAATTAAATACACACCTTCATTTTTTATTATTATCTTATCGCTGATTATTATTATTTTTCAGTTTATTGATAAAAATAATACTTTTGAAAAAGAAAAAGAAAAAATCACTCAAGAATATATTCAAAAAAATAAAAACCTAATTAAAACAAGAGTTGATTCTATTTATAACTTTATTGAAAAAGAGAGAAGTTATACTAAAGAAGAGTTAAAAAACTCAATCAAAGGAGCAGTTGAAAATGCTCACTCTATTGCAAACTCTATTTATGAAAGAAATAAAAACAAAAATCCAGAGTTAATTAAAAAGCTTATTATTGATGCCCTAAGAGATGTTAGATTTAATAAAGGACGTGGATACTTTTTTATCTATGAAAAAAGTGGTAAAAATCTTCTTCTTCCATATAATGAAAACCTAGAAGGCACAAACTTTATTAATCACCAAGATTCAAAGGGAACTTTTATTATCCAAGAGATGAATAAAGCTTTATCAAAGAACAACTCTACTTTCTACTCTTGGTACTGGTATAACCCAAATAAACAAGATAAAATGAGAGAAAAACTTGGATATATTAAAAACTTTGAACCTTTTGATTGGTTTATAGGAACTGGTGAATATATCGAAGATTATGAGCAAGAAGTAAAAGAAAAAATACTAAAACATATCAAAAACTTACAATTTGGACAAAATGGCTATGTATTTGTAATCAATTATGACTATATCTATTTAAGTCATATTAAAAAAGAGTATATTGGAAAAGATGCAATTACAAATAATGATGCAAAACAAATAAGAACAGTAATAAAAAAACTAGTTGAGATATCTAAAAGTGGTTCAGGGTTCTATGAATATACACAATTTATAAAACCAGATGGAGCAGAATCAATAAAAAAGATTAGCTTTGTAAGAGGTTTTCAAGATTGGCAATGGGTTATTGGAACTGGTTTCTATGAAGATGATTTAAAAAAAGCTATTAAAGATAAAAAAGAAGAGATAGAAAATGAATATCAGGAGAGTCTTAAAAAAACCCTTGAAATATCTCTATTTTTAGTGGTAATATTACTTCTAAGTTCAATCTATTTTTCTAAAATATTACAAAAAAAGTTTAGAAAATATAAAAGAGAAATCAGAGAACACCTAATAGAAAATACAAAACAACAAAATATTTTAGCCCAACAATCAAAAATGGCCGCAATGGGTGAGATGATAGGAAATATCGCTCATCAATGGAGACAACCATTATCAACTATTTCTACTACTGCAACAGGTTTAAAACTGCAAAAAGAGATGGATATCTTAGATGATAAGTTTTTAATAGAGAGTCTTGAGGGAATAAATAACTCAGCACAATTTCTTTCTAAAACAATTGACGACTTTAGAAACTTCTTCAAAACTGATAAAAACAAAGAAGCCTTTTCTATACAAAATGCTTTAGATAAAGCTTTAGCCCTAGTTTATGTGCAATTCCATAATAAAAATATTGAAATCATAAAAAATAGTGCTGATGCAGATATTAAAAACCTTGAAAATGAGTTTATTCAAGTAGTAATAAATATTTTAAATAATGCAAGAGATGAACTTGTAAAAAAAGATTTTGAAGAAAAGAAAACAATATTTATTGATGTTTTAAAGAAAAAAGAGACTATAGAGATTTCTATAAAAGATAATGCAGGTGGAATACCTGAAGATATTCTACCAAGAGTATTTGAACCATACTTTACAACTAAGCATAAATCTCAAGGAACTGGAATAGGTCTTTACATGAGTCAAGAGATTATTAGAAAAAATATGAATGGTCAAATTTTTGTTGAGAATATAGATTTCAATTATAATAATAGTGATTATAGAGGTGCTTGTTTTACTATTAAACTTCCAATAGATAATTAATATACAAACTGTCATTAACTTGCAACTATTACATGCTATAATTATCTTATGAAAGATAAAGTATATGTATTAGACACAAATATTATTTTGCAAAATGTTCAAAACTTAAGTAGAATATCTGACAATAGTACAAATGCTATTGTAATCCCTGAAACTGTATTATTAGAGCTTGAGGATAAAAAGAAGCTTACTAATGAACTTGGATTTTATTCTAGAGAGTTTGCAAGACTTTTAGCAAAAATGAAAATCAAGGAAGTTGATTACAAACTAGGTTTCAAAGTTGTAAAACTTTTCAACGATGAACTTACTTTACATATAATCTCAAAAGATAAATATGAATCTGAAATAGAACAAACTCACTTAAGTGAAAGTAATGATAAAAGAATTATAGAAGTTGCTGCAATTGCTCAAGACTACTATAAAGGAAGTCAAACTATCTTTTTATCGCTAGATGTTTATGCAAGAACTTTTGCTCTATTTAAAGGTATTAAATCTGAAACATTACATGATGATAAATCTACAGTTCCTGATTTTGAATTTATAAAAACTATAAAAGTTGATTCATCACTTTTTAATTCACTAGACCAAGCTGATATAAAAGAGTATGATGAAGAGTACTCGAAGGAAAACTTCTGTTATATCTTTGAAAGTGAAGATGGAAACTCTTGTCATGGAATTATTATAAATGAGAGAATAAATCTTTTAAGCGAAGCTGATTTTAAATCATTGCAAGTAAAACCTGTAAACCTAAAACAGAAATTATTTATGAAAGCTATTCTTTCAGATATGTTTGAGTTGCTTGTGATTGATGCAAAAGCAGGTTCTGGTAAGACTTTAATGTCAATGGTTAGTGCTATGAGACTAATTGATTTAGGGCATTATGATAAGATTGTCTATGTTAGAAACTCTATTGAATCACTTGATAGAGGTGCAGATATAGGTTACTTAGCTGGAAATGATGAGAAATTTAGGATTTATAATATGGCTTTACAAGATACTTTAGAATTTATTGCAAAAAAGCATCTTAAAAAAAGTGAAAGTAGAGAAAACAAAGAATCAATAGAATCAAAGATTTCAGAACTTACTTCAAAGTATTGTATTGAAACACTTTGGCCAGGGGAAGCTAGAGGAAGAACTCTTTCTAGTGCAGTTGTTATCATGGATGAGTGGCAAAACTCTTCTGAGAAAACAACACAATTAATCTTAAGTAGACTAGATGAGTCTTGCATGGCAATTGTGATTGGTTCAAATAGACAAATAGATAATTTATATTTAAATAAATATAATAATGGTCTAACAACACTATTAAAACAAACAAGACATCATCACGATGAAATAAATATGTTTGCAATAGAGTTAGAAAAAGCTGTTCGAGGTAAATTTGCTGAGTTTACTGAAAGAATATTCGAAAGGAAACAAAATACAAAATAGATTAGTTAATGATACAATATACAATCATATACCATATACAAAATTAGAAGATAAAATTTTACAAACAAAGATATTAAATAGGCTACAGTTTATTACACAAAATGCTTTAGCCTATTTTTCATACCCTTCAATTACAACAAAAAGATTTATTCACTCTTTAGGAACTATGCATTTAAGTTCATTTATTTTTAAAAACTCTTTACTAAATGCAAATAAAGAGACAAAAAATCAGTTTTTGAAAGACTTAAAAAAAGTTATAAAAGCAATTGTTAAAGAACAAAAGTTAAATATCAACCTTGATGATTTAAGTTACTTTGACAACAAAGCTTTATATGAGTTTACTATTCCTACAAAAAATAAAAAAGATAGAGCTGTTTATACTATACTTTTACAAACTATTAGAATAGCAGGTCTTATGCATGATGTAGGACATTTACCCTTTTCACATCAAGTTGAGTATGCACTAAAAAAAATATACTCTGACTTAATCAAAAAAGAGACTCTTGAAGAAAAAGAGTTAGAGTTTATCTCTTTATATGAAAATATTACAAGAAACTCTACTTTAGTTTTACATGAAGCTATTGGAAAAGAGCTTGTGAAGCTTCTATTTGAGTTTGAGATTTTTGATTTTATAAAAGATAATGAAGAAAAAGAGTTATTAAAACTTATCAAAACATTATGTATTTATATACTTGAAGACAAGGTTTATAAAGGCTTTGATTTTTCTACTATTCATAAAATAATAGACTCAACAGTTGATGCAGATAGACTTGATTATATAAATAGAGATATGCTAGCAAGTGGTTATATCACAGGTCCTTTAGATCATATTAGAATTACAAAGCAAGCTGTACTTGTAAAAGAGAATAATTCATACTTCTTAAGCTTTTTTGATATGGGATTAATAGATATAGAGCATATGCTTGAGATGAGATTTAATCTCTATAAAAAGGTTATTTATAATCATGGTATTGCAAAAACAGATGCCCTACTTGAAAATGTAGTTCAATATCTATCATCAAAATGCTTTGATAAAAAAGAAAATGAACAAAATCCCTTTAATTGTATCTCTATGCTTTGGAACTTTCAAAAAGAAAAAGATAGTGATAAACGCCTTGATATAATCTCTGTATTAGATGAGAACTGGTTAATCTCTTTATTTAAAAATGAGTATTTTTCACTAAAAAATAAAGAGTCTTTAACTCATATGGAAAAGAAATATAAATACTGTTTTGAAGAGGTTTTATTTGGAAAAAGGTTCTTTAGAAGCCCTTGGAAAAATTTAAATGAGTTTTATAAAGTATTAGGTTTTTCAACTATTGAAAGATATCAGTTTAGAGAAAGCTTTGGATATATCACTCCTAAAAAACTATCTAAACTTCAAAACTTACTAGATTTATTTATTAAAAAATGGGAAGAAAAAGAAGAAGAGTTATTCTTCACTTACCAAACGGTCTCTTTTAAAATAGGTATAGAAAAAGAGTTTTCTTTATATGATGGAGAAAATATAATAAACCTAGATGAGATTTCAACCCTTAGAAAAAGATTGAAACAATCAATGAGAAATACTGTACCTTTTTATATCTATACAAATAAAAAGAATATGAATGATGAAATGAAAAGTGAATTAAAAGAGCTTATTCTTTCAGTATTCAAAGATTAATATTGCATTTTGCCAAGTATTTTATTATTAATAGTTTTTTTTGTTAATATTCAAATAAAAAAGGTTTTTAATGATACTTGGTAAGTGTCCTTATTGTGAAGGTAGTGTTTTATCAAAAAAAATAAATGTAAAAGGTAAAAATATTAAACTTTACTCTTGTGAGAATGCTAAAAAAGAGTATGATGAGAGTGAACAATATGTTTTTACAGCTGATTCAACATGTAGATTTAGAGTATATTCAAATGCATTTTTAAGATGGAATAAACGAAGCTTTTCAGAATACGAAATGAAAAAACTACTTCAAGATGAGCAAACAATAGTAAGACTACATGGAAGAAGTGGTTCAGGAGAGTATTTTAAGTATGTTATTCCTGATTTAGAGTATGGTGTATCCATACTTTGGGATGAAGAAGTAGAAAAGGCCTAAACCTTTTCTATTTTAATTATACTCTTTCAAAAGAACAACAATAGTCTACTAAAGAAGTTACTTTTAATTTATACTTAGAGTTTTGTGCAATCTTAAAAGTTGCAGGTGCTACATATTCAACCCAGTCTTCTGCTGGTAACATAACTTCAACAACTCCAGAATTAATATCAATAGTTGCTTTATTTACAGTATTTAATTCATATTCACCAGGTAACATAATTCCTAAAGTCTTTTTACTTCCATCTTCAAATGTAATACTTCTACTAGTAATGTTTCCATCAAATAAGATATTTGCTTCTTTAGCAATACTTACATTATTAAAATCCATCAAAGTCCCTTTTCAATTTTAAAAAATTTTGTTTTATTTTAACATAATAATTATTTGAAGCAAATATCTATTTTATGTTTGATATAATTTTTTTCAATTTTAGTTAAAAGAAGAGAATGCAAGGTTACATAATAGATATTAAAAAAGTCAGAGACGATGACTTAATTGTTACTATATTAACAGAGAGTCAAGTTTATACTTGTTATAGATTTTATGGAGCAAGACATTCAAATATCAATATCGGATACAAAATAGATTTTGAATTAGAAACAAATATAAAAAGTACTATTCCAAGACTTAAAGATGTAATTCAACTTGGTTTTCAATGGATATTTGATACAGAAAAACTTTATTGCTGGCAAAGATTTATAAAACTATTTCATCCTCACTTAAAAGATGTAGAAGCAATAGATGATTTTTATTTTAATCTTCTAGATAAACTTGTACATGAAATGATTAAACAAAATCCTAAAAGAGCTATTTGTAACAACTATTTAGAACTTTTAGATTATGAAGGAAGACTTCATCCAGACTTTGAATGTTTTTTATGCGAATCAAAAATTACTAAAAACTTTTCTCTAGTTAGAAGTTTTGTACCTACACATAGTACTTGTAGTTACAGTAGAAAGTTTGATAAAAAAAAGATGGAAGAGTTATATTTAAATAAGAACTTGATACTTTTTAATGATAGTGAAATAGAATATTTATGGAATATTCTACTTCAAGGTTTATAGAAGATTACTCGTCTAGTAATCTATCTTCTAGTTTTTCAATAGCTTGTTTTAAACTTTTTATATCTAAATCATAACTATTTGCTTTTGCAATACCTTTTTCGATGTTTTCAACACTCATTGGGTCAGTTACATTACAAATTGTTTTAATTACATCTAAAACTTCTGATTTAGATTTACATGCTGGTTCACACTTATCTATATCATCTACATTTTCAATCACAGAAATAAGATTTTCACTTAACTTCCAGTGTCTAAATATTTTTGCAGTAATTTGAGAAGTTGTTACACCAACAGTCTCTCTTTCTGCTTGAGCAATTGTATGACCAGTAGAAATAAGGTTTTTAAACTCTTCAGTCTTCCCTTCACTATCAATTACATCTGCAAGAACAAACTTTCCAGCTTCTTGTAAAAGTGCAGGAAGAACTAACTCCTCTTTTAAGTCAAAAGATACTTTATTTAACCAAAGAGAAGCTAATGTAGTTGCTAGGTTTGATGCTCTCATAAAGTCATCACTATTTATTCCATAGGCTGATAAGTTTGATTTTAAAAGATTTTGAACTGTACCACCAATTGCAATAGATATTGTAAAGTTAATTCCTAAAAGGTTAATAGCTTTACTAGCTGTTTCAACTTTACTTCTAAATCCAAACATTGCTGAGTTTGAAACTTTTAATAGTGTAGATATTATTAAAGCATCTTTTTCGATGATTTGTAATAATTCAAAAGCCTCTTTTTCATTCTTTTGTCTGAACTCTTCAATATCTAAAACTGTTTTCGGAAGTGGTGGTAGTGCTTCAATCTTCTCAATTATAGTATCAGTCATTTTATTCTCCTGCAACCAAAGGTTATTTTATGTAACACAATTATATCAAATTAAGTGTTAAATCTGAAATGCATTACGTCACCATCTTGAACAACGTAATCTTTTCCTTCAAGTCTTAGCTTTCCAGCCTCTTTACATTTAACTTCTCCACCTAAAGATACGAAATCCTCATAAGAGATAACTTCTGCTTTAATAAATCCTTTTTCAAAGTCATTATGAATAACAGCTGCTGCTTGAGGAGCTTTTGTATTTTTTCTAATAGTCCAAGCTCTAACTTCTACTTTTCCAGCAGTGAAGTATGATTGAAGACCTAACTTATCAAATGCTTTATGAATGATTTGTTCTAAACCAGATTCAGCAACACCTAAATCAGTTAAAAGTTCTTTTGCTTCATCATCATCCATTCCAACTAGCTCTTCTTCAATTTTAGCACAAAGAGTAATTACATCTGCATTTACTTCATTTGCATGAGCTCTTAATGCTTCAACATACTCATTTGTACCTTCCATTAAAGAGTCTTCATCCATGTTTGCACCATAGATTACATCTTTATTTGATAAGAATCTTAACTCTTTGTCCATTTGAAGGAATAAATCATTTTCAATATCTTCAAAAGTTTTAACAGGCTGAAGATCTTCTAAGTGTTTTAATAATGCCTCTGCTACAACTAACATAGCTGCGGCTTCTTTAGAAGCTTTAGATTGTTTTTTTAGTTTTTCAATTTTCTTTTCACACTGAGTAATATCAGCATAAATAAGTTCAGTCTCAATAATTTCAATATCTCTAATAGGATTTACATCACCTTCTACGTGAGTAATATTTCCATCATCAAAACATCTAACCATGTGTAAGATAACTTCTACTTCTCTAATATTTGATAAGAATTGGTTTCCTAAACCTTCACCTTTACTCGCCCCTCTAACTAGTCCAGCAATATCAACAAAATCAATTGTTGAGTGTTGGATTTTATCTGGGTTAACGATTTTTGCTAATTCGTCTAATCTTTTATCTGGTACTGGTACGATTGCCTTATTTGGTTCAATTGTACAGAAAGGATAATTTTGAGCCTCTGCATTTTGTGCTTTTGTTAAAGCATTAAAAGTTGTTGATTTACCTACGTTTGGAAGCCCTACTATACCTACACCTAATCCCATTAATTTCCTTTTATCATTTCGAAATTTTATATTTTATTTATTGAATCAATAAATATAGTTCATATATTTTAAAAATAGATTATAAACAATTATGGCAAAGAAATAGATAAAGTGTTCTATTTACTTCTCATTATTTTCACTAATGTTTTTTTTAATTTTATTCTTAAAATAGAGAGAAATATGTGTTCCATTCTCTACTTTTATATTAAGATTACCTTCTAATTGTTCCGTGGCTAAAGACTCAACCATCATTTGACCAAAAGTAATTTTATCTGATTTTATTAATCCTTTTCCGTTATCCAAAACTTCTAATAAAATTCCTTTTTTATAATTATTTAAATAAATAGAAATACAACCTTTTCTACCATCAAAAGCATATTTAATTGCATTTGTAACTAGTTCATTTACTATTAAGCCACAATAAATAGCTTCTTCAATATCAAGAATAGCATTTATATTTAATTTGAAAGAGATATTTTCTAATTCAAAACCATTTTTTATATTTTCAATAACTTTTTCAAAGTACTCTTTAGCATTTATACTTTCAAGATTTTTTTGATTATAAAGCATTTGATGAACAATACTCATCGCATGAATTTTTCTCTCTACATCATGCAAATTCTCTTCCATTTTTTTATCTGCATTTTCATTAAGTTTTAAAGCATATAAAGAGGTAATAAACTGCATATTATTTTTTACTCTATGATGCAACTCTTTTAGTAGTAGTTCATTTTGTTTCAATTCGCTATTTAATTCTTTTGTTCGAATTTTAACGATTTTTTCTAAACGCCTTGATTCAGTTTTTTCTTTTTTTAAAAGTTCAACAGTCAAATCATTTTTCTTCTTTTCCAAATTCTTTATTCTATAGGCTAAAGAAATAGCAAAAAGAATAACTTCAGCCATAATAAGAGTTTCAAAAGTATATCCATATATATATTCAACAGGAAGAATTCCCATATATTGGAAAAATAAGGATAGCCAAGCAAGCAAGGCAAAACTCCAGCCTAATAAGAAAAAATTAGCTTGTGGGTTTTTCTTGTAAAGAGCATAAAACCCAATCCATAAGAAATAATATGGTGTAAAAAATTGGAATAATACAACTTGAGGAATAGTAAAGATATCAAAAATTTGTAAAATAAAATAGATTGGAATTATAAAAATTAATAGCTTTAAAGATAAATCAATTTTTGGGTAAAGCTTTGTATTCAAAAAGTATCGTATAAAAAGAGTCATTGTAAAACTAACTAACACATTTACATAAAAAACATTAAAATAAAAATCATTTTTTACAAAATTAGGGTTATCCATCGGGAAAAGATAAAATTTTGCATTTATTGAGAATTGACTCTGCATCAGAGTTGCAATTAGATATAAAAAATAGAATAAAAATATTTTATCTTTTGTAAAGATAAATAAAAAGATATTATAAATAATTAAAGAAAAAATACCTCCAAAAAAGAGTGCCCACATAATCTGTTTTAGAGTATCTTCCTTATAAAACTCTTTTGGTTCATAAAGTTGTGGTTTAAACCACAAGGATAATTTTTCATTTTTAACATTTAGATAATAACTTTCTATACTATTTGCATTTATTGATATAGGCAAACTAAGAGCAATAGTTCCATCAAACTCTTTAAGATGATAAATTCCAGTTGTTTTTTGTGAAATTAGTTTTTTATTTTTTACTTTATATAAATCAACTCTTTCAGTAGATAGATTATCTATTCTTAATATTTTATCTATATTTTTATTCGTAGAGTTTTGAAGATTAAACTTTATCCAAACTCCTTCAGGAGTTAGATTACAATAATCAATTGCTTCTTTTTTAGTTGTTTCAAACTTATCCCCTTTTTCAAGGATAGTTAAAATTGTCTCTTTATTTTCAACATCATGGTAGACTTTAGAATATTCTAATAAATTAACAGTCTCTTTTTTATCTACTACAATTGTTGCACTTAAAGTTAAAAAAGAAAAAAACAGGAAAAATAATAGTCGCATAACACTCTTTTTTCTAAAGTTTAACATAAAAAGAATAATTTGATAAACTTATAACGATAAATATAACGATAGAGGGATAAAATAATTTTATGAAAAAAATAAAGATACTAATAATTGAAGATATGATGTTGACTGCTCAAAAGATGAAAAGAACTCTACAATTAGCAGGTTATGATGTTGTTGCAATTGCAAGTAAAAGTGAACAGGCAATTGAAGTGATGTTACATAATGATATTGACCTTATAATTGCAGACATAAATATCAAAGGAGAACTAAATGGTATCCAAACAGCTCAACTAATTCAAAAAAACTTTAATGTTCCCGTTATATTCTTAACTTCATATCATGATGATTCAACTCTTGAGGAGGCTTCTATTGTAGATTTTACAGGTTACATAGTTAAACCTTATTTAGATAGTCATCTTTTAAGGGAGGTAAAACTTGCTTCTTTTCGCTTTGGATTAAGCGATAAAATTGAACCTATTTCTTTAAATAACTATATTTATGATTCAAAAAACAAAGCTTTATTTAAAGATAGCAAACAAGTTAAACTTACAAAGAAAGAAGAACAATTTTTGCATATATTAATACAAAATAAAAATACTTTAGTATCAAATGAATATATAGATTTAGTTTTATGGCATGATAGTATGACTTATGATGAGAATAGAAGACAACTACTTTTTAGACTAAGAAAAAAAATACCTGATTTAGAAATACAAACTATAAAAGGAGAAGGTTATATTTTAAAAGTCTAAAATTATACTTTTTGAAACTATAAAGTTTTCTATTCTCTGACTAAAAAGAAAGTCAGAGAATTTCATTAGAAAATATACCCTAACTGAAACATAAATCTTGAGTTATAGTCATTCTCACTAGATATATCTGCTGCACCTACCTTATAAGCTAGATGGGAATTAATAAAAAAATCTTCATACCTACCATAATAGCTCAAGCCTATATCTTGTAAGGTTCTACTTTTTTCATTGGTTATATTTTTGCTCATATATACTCGAGCATTGTCATAAAAAAGACCTATTTTAGAGTTGATTCCACTAGAAGAAGGAAGATTATATGTTAATTCAGTAGTATAGATATAACCATTTTCTGCACTTTCCTCTCCTGATGGATATAGTTTTACTCCGTTTATCCCTCCAAGACTCATATCTTCTGAGCCATCTAGGTTTTTATCACCTAAAGCATATTGAAGTTGTAACTTATTTTTCCAAGTGAATTTTTCACTTAATATAAGAGTGTTTTCAAGATCGATATTTAACTTTGAAAAATCTCCATTTGTATTAGCACTATCTTGATCACTCAATCTGTCTTGTTCCTCTTTGAACTTTAGTCTTCCATAGCTAATAGAGGTGTCTATTTTAGATTCTGAGTATTTCCCAAATATAAGTGATCTTTTCATATAGTCAATTCCAAGCTTTGCAACTAAAGTGCTTTTTTTGAGTTCACTATCAACTGCTCGCATCTCATCGCTCATTTTGTTGTATGAAGTTTGAAGATAGGTGTTCAATATCTCTTGTGGAGATAAAAGATATGGATAGCTTATATTTGCACTAAAACTATCAGAATCTCCTAAAGCATCAAGTGTTTTATATCTTTCTCCTAGTTCATAAGTGGTTTTTGCATAACTTATTGAACCCTTTAGTCCACTGCCATTTAAAGGTAGTTCATACGCAACTCTTCCATTTAAAAGTCCTATATCATCTGAACTAAGTGCTGATATGGAAAGTTTATCTCCAATTCTAAAAGGGGAGTTTATATCTAAACCTGCCATAGCTCTATATTCTCCTGTATAAGGAGATCCATAATTATCAACTATGATGTATCCATTGTACGGTTTTGTTCTATCTAGTCCTATCACAAAGCTACTTGTCCCTACATCTTTTCCTGGTTTTATCTTGGAGTTTATCACTTTTACTCCAGGAGTCTCATTGATAAGTAACAAACCTCTTTGAAGAGACTCTGTAGAGATGATCTTATTTTTCTTTATCCCCTCTAGTTTAGCTTGTAAAACAGAATCTTTTACTAAAGAGTTATTTTGTAGTTCAAAATCTCCATATTCCCCTTCTATAACTGCTATCTTTAAAAGTTTATTTTGTTTTTGAAGGTTTTGTACAGGGATATATGCTCTTGCTATAAAGTATCCTTTATCTTTATATGCTTTTGTGATAAGTTCTGTGATATCTTTCATATCTTTAAAGCTAAGCATCTTTTGTTCATATGGTCTTACTATCTTTTTTAGTTCTTTATTGCTTAGTTGTATAGCTCCTGTTATTAAAAACTTTTTTACCTTTACTTTCTTTCCATCTTCTAAAGTTCTTTTATACTCTTCACTCTCTTGCACTAAAGGAGGTAGTATCTCTTTTTTCTTCTGTATCTTTGGTGGTTTTGCTTCATTTAAGAGATTACCTATGTTTGGAATAGGAGCTGCATTTAAACTTAATGTTGCAGCTACTAATAGTATAGATGTTTTTTTCATTTTTTTCTTTCCTTTTAAATTGACTTTTCTTCTTTTTCATCATCTTGATTATTGCTATTGTCTAAACTAAACTGTTGTTTATTTCCAAAGGGAATATTGATACCACCGTTTAACATTTGTAAAACAACACCGGGGATAAGAGCTAGTTCATTTGTATTTAGCTGTTGGAAGAGAGTTTGCATATCTACTTCACTTTTGAGTAATGCTTCGATATCTTTATTTGTTAATACTGTTTGATTAGCAATTGGGGTTATAACACTAGTTAAATCAGGCATAGTTGGCTCAACAGAAATATCTCCAATTTGAACACTATTATTCGCTGAATATGCTAAAAGTGAAGGAAGTTCATAGTTACTAGCTAATCCACCGTTTGTTCCATCTTGTAGAATGATCTCTTTTATGAAGTTATTGGCTACAGGATCACTTGAATTTGCTTTTGCACCAATATATTCTAGTGTTTCACTTCCTACAAGATTGCCAAGGGTTACAAAGCCTGTAAGATCATCTGTACCATCATAGTCTTTTGAAGCTTCTAAAGTTAAACCCCTTTTATTGATAACTAAACTACCATCTACAAAAGTGATGTTGTAGTTTTCATCTGTACCACTTAGGTTTGTATTGTAAGTTCCTGCATTAGTCCCAATTACGCTATCTCCTGTAACTCCATCAAGTACAGCTATAGTTTCTCCACTGACTAAACCACTTGCAGTAAAGCCATTTGAATTTTGTGCAGTTCCATTATAAGTGGTAGTATTTGAATTCCCTGTTACTGTGATATCTTTTTTGTTGGTAGTTAAAGTACCAGTATCATAACTTATAATATATCCTTGTTGTGAAGAGTATAAACCATCTAAGTTAACTGTAGCAGTTCCTGCATTTTTTAGATCATCATTTGAAGTATAGTTAAGAGATCCTTGTAATAAAGAGCTATCATAAGAGGGATCTGAGTAAGTCACACCTCCATTTCCACTATAAGTAGTACCATCATAAGTTCTTGTATGATCATTTGCTTTTACAGTAAGCTCAGTCATAAAAGTTCTCAAAAGTGGTCTTGTATGCCCCTCATAGATAATCCAATCATTACTAAAATCAAAGCCTGCGTAAGTGGCTTCATTAAAAGCATTGATTGTGTTGGTTGAGCTGTAGATTCCTAAAGCTCCTGCTGATGAAGCATTTCCTACACCATTGGTTTGTCCTGTGGTGTCTATATCCCAATATGAGTTGTTGATGTTTAACACACCATCAATTAAACTACTTCCAACTAACCCTCCAACATGAACACCAGTTCCAGTTACTGTTCCTGTAGCATAAGAATTATTTATTGTACTAGTATCAGAAGTTCCTATTAACCCACCAATACTATTTATACCTGTAACTTCTCCTGCAGCATAAGAGTTAGAAATTGTTGTATGTGTACCATATCCAATTAATCCTCCTATCGAATGACTTTCTCCACTAACATCTCCTGTAGAGTAGGAGTTTGTGATGGTTAGGTAGTTACTATCCCCAACTAATCCTCCAACAATTCTATAGCCGATAACTTCTCCTATGGCATAAGCGTTTGAAATTGAAGTGTTATTATCACTTTTACCCACTATCCCCCCAACAGAAATACCACCGTTAATATCTACATTGATCAGTCCTAGATTTAATATGTTTGCACTATTAGATCCATAAGCACTGGTATAACCAAACAATCCTACGTAATCTTCACTACCTCTATTGATATACAAACCATCTATAACAAATCCCTTACCATCAAAGCTTCCTGTAAATCTTGTATCAATATTATTTGTAGAGTTATCCCCTATTTGTTTAAAGCCTCTTCCACCATTCCAAGTGTTTGTGATACTCGCATCAATGTTTGAGCCTAACTCATAATTACCATTTAAAGCTTGACTTATCCATTGAAGTTGATTGATATTATTGATGATTACTTTTCCAGTTGTTGCATCAAATTTTATTGCTGCATTTCTATTAACTGCATTAAAGTAAACTCCACCATTAGTACTATTGGTATTTTCTATAGTTGCATTTACATATATCTCATCACCAGCTGTTAGTGTAAGCTTTGTAGCATCACCCCAAGTGATATTTTCATTTACAGTGATATCTTCATCTGCTTGAAGTTCTACATCCGCAGAAGATAGGGCATTTATAATAGCAGTAGCACTTACACTTGATCCACTTAAGTCAGTTCCACCACTTGATTCTATTATCATATTAACAGGATCTAAAAGCCACGTAGAAGCTTCTATAGAAGTTGAAGAAGCTACATTTAGCTCTGTCCCTGAAGTCTCTATAAAACCACCTTTAGCTTTTATAGTTCCATCAATATTTGCAGTTCCCCCATGAGCAAAGAGTTCCACATGTCCTGAAATACTATCTAAAGAATTAGCTTCTATGATTCCAGTATTATTTACAACTCCTCTTAGAAGTTCATCTACTGCATGAGTAGTTAGATAAACTTCTCCACCATCAGCTAGTATAGTTCCAGAGTTTTCAACTAGTGCATCTAAGACACCTTTATCTACAACAAGATCAACTAAAGAATTACCATTTAGATTTATTGTATATTCATCTGCACCTGTTAATTGTACTCTTCCTTTTACTGCTTCTATCTCTCCAGAGTTTCTTACTTCATTAGAGGCTAGTATCACATAACCATTGTCTTTTATCTTTATAGTACCTTGATTGATAATAGACTCAGTAGAATCTCCACTAAAGCTATAGTTTCCACTTTGAAAATCAGTGTCACTTATATCTTTAGTAGTAGCTAATAGCCCACTTGTATTAATAGAAGCATTCTTTCCAAATAAAACTCCATTTGAATTAAGTATCCAAACTTGACCATTGGCATTAAGTGCACCATCTATGATACTTCTTTCATTTCCTACTACTCTATTTAAAGTTATAGAGTTTTTATCTGGTTGAATGAAGTTTACAACTTCATCAGCTTTTATACCAAACTTTTGCCAATTGATAGAGGCTTTGGAAGTGGATTGATTGATGTTGGTAGTTTTATTAACTTGATTTATAGAAGCATTTCCTGAAGTAACTACTCCACCAGATGGAGCTGCAAAGCTAAGAGTTGTTGCTCCAAGTAAAGCACTAACAACTAAGCTTATCTTTCCACCTTTTAGGATTCTAAATCTTGAGCTATAATCATGTAGATGTTTCATAATATTATCCTTGAATAAAGAAGAGACGTATCTCTTTTTCTTATATTCAAGTATTATATTTAGCTTTCGTTACTTTCGTCGTTACTTTTGTTGATTTAATAAATAAAAAGTTTAAAGTTATCCTATATCAAAAGAGACTATTTCTATAGATATAGGATGTTTAATTAGTAGTTTAAAATATAACCACTACCATAAATACTATCAATAATATCTACAGGTAATTTTTTTCTTAATCTTTTAACTAAGTTTCTAATACTAGCATCATTTACATTATTTTCAGTATTCCATACATATGAAGAAATCTCTTCTGGTTTTACAATTTGATTTTTCTTATTTAATAATAACTCAAATAAGATTCTCTCATTTTTAGTTAAATCTACAATCTTATCTTTAAAGAATAGAATTCTAGACCTAGCATCCCAGTAACATTTATTGTTAATTACAACTTTATCTTCATCATTTACTGTATCATTTTTTAATCTTTCAAAAGAGTTTTCAATAACTTCTTTAAACTCATTTCTATTGATTGGCTTAATTAAATAATCCACAAGATTTAATTTAATAGCCTCAAAAAGATACTCTTTATGAGAGTGTGCACTTAAAACAATAATTGGCGTAGTTTGGTCAACTTCTCTAATCTTCCTAATAACTTCTAAACCATTTAATTGTGGCATAGTAATATCAAGAAGTAAGATATTTGGCTTCTTATCTTTATATAAGTTAAGAGCTTCTAGCCCATCACTTGCTTCATAAATCTTATCGAAATACTTCTCTAAATATAAAACGTAATTCTTTCTTACGCTTTCATCATCCTCTGCATATAATACTGAATAACTATTTTCCATGTCATTTCCTAATATAGTTTTATTTTACTTTACAAGCTAAGTTTTTTTCTATTAATTTTCTATCTAAATATACTTGGTCTGATTGAATTTCATCAATCGAAACTGTAGCTGTTCCAGTTTTTCTTAATACTACACCTGTAGCTAAGTTTGCAAACTCAACTGAATCATAAATAGAGTTGTTTAACCCTAGTGAAAATCCAATTGATGCTAATACAGTATCACCAGAACCTGTTACATCAAATACTTCTAATGGAACAGTTGGCATAACTGATAATTTATTCTCTCTTAATACTGCAATACCCTCTTCTGCTAAAGTTATAATTGCATGTTCTGTATCAAACTCTTTTTGAATAGCTTTTAAAGCATCTAATAACTTATCATCATTAGAGATTTCTATGTTTGATACAGCTTGTGCTTCTTCTTTATTTGGAATAATTAAAGTAGCACCTTTGTATTTTGTATAATCACTTCCATATGGATCAACGATTGTTTTAACATTGTTCTTATTTGCATAAGCAATAATTTTTTGAGTAAAATCTTTAGTTAAAACACCTTTTCCATAATCTGCTAACAAAATTGCATCGTATGCTTTTATTTTTTCAACTAATTTAGAGTAAAGACTTTTTACATTATCAAAAGAGATATTATTTTTACTTTCATGGTCAAATCTAAATACTTGAGAGTTACCTGCGACAATTCTAGTTTTTTTAGATGTTTTACGTCCTTTTTGTTCAATCAAAAAAGATTTTGTTTGAATTTCATCTAAAAGATGCTTTAAAAGTTTTGCATTGTCATCATCACCAACAACAGACATTACACTAACTTTTGCACCTAATGAAGCAAGGTTTCTTATAACATTACCTGCACCACCTAAAACTGATTCTTCTTTTGTTACATCAACAACAGGGATAGGAGCGTCTGTTGCTATTCTGTCACAAGACCCCATAAGGTATGAATCAATCATTAAGTCACCAATAACTAAAACTTTAGGTTTTTTCTCAATATTTATCATTTTTTCTCCTAATGAAAATATACTATAACATTATTTAATATTCTTTAAAAACTCAAGAGTCATTCTAACTCCTGCACCACTTCCACCAAATGGATTATATCCCCAAGCCTTCTCGACATAGGCAGGTCCAGCGATATCATGGTGTACCCATTTATCTTTATTTTCTTTTGAAATAAATTTTTCTAAGAAAATTCCCGCTGTAATCGAACCTCCATATCTAGTGTTTGCAATATTATTTATATCTGCAACCTCAGATTTGATTGTTTTCTTTAAAAATCTATTAAAGTGTAAAACAGTAGCATATTCACCTGCTTTTTCAGCATTATTTACAACTTCTTGAGCTAATTGATTATTATTACCCATGATACCAGAAGTATATTCACCTACTCCAACTACACAAGCACCAGTTAATGTTGCATAATCAAAAAGATAATCAATATTTTTAATCTCATCTTGTGCATAACATAAACAATCAGCTAATACTAGTCTTCCTTCTGCATCTGTATTTTTAACTTCAATAGTAGTTCCATTTTTAGCTTTTAATACATCATCAGGTTTATAAGCATCTCCACCAATCATATTTTCAACAGCACCAACAATACCATGAACTTCAAAAGGAAGTTGTAGTTTTGAAATAACACTCATTATTCCAAGAACTGCACAACCACCACTTTTATCTGATTTCATAGTTGTCATAAAGTCTGCTGGTTTTAAAGATAGCCCACCTGAATCATACGTTAAACCTTTTCCAACTAATACTATTTTCTTCTTAGCATTTGATGGTTTATATGATAAATGAATAAGTTTAGATTCATGTCTTGACGCTCTACCAACACTTAGCATTGCAAACATTGCATTTTTTTCTAAATACTTTTCACCATGAATTACACACTCTAATTTTGTTTCCTTAGCGATATCTTTTGCTTCTTTTGCCATAACATCTGGATAGAAATCATCTGGTGTAGTATTTACCATATCTCTTGTTTTATTTACAGCTTTTGCAATCTCTAAAGACTCTTCAAAACTATTTTTAATAGTTTTTGTAACTTTTTCAATACAAAAGTTTAACTCTTTTTCTTTCTCTTTTTTCTTTTCAGATTTATATTTATCAAATTTATAAGCACCAAGAGCAGCACCTTCAACTAAAGCTTTTAAACTCTCTTTTTCAGCTTTAACTTTTGCACTTGTAAATTTTGTTGAGTTAAATTTTTTAACAGCAGTTGCAATTGCAATTGCTAAAGAGTCATAATCATTAGCTTCACAACCAACAAAAATCTTTCTTGATTCAGGAAGTAAAACTGATACTTCATCTTTTGCTTCAAAACCTAAATTTTCTAAAATCTCTTTTTCTTTTAAATTTTTAATAGAATCTACAATTATAATTTCTAAATCAGTATTTACTTTTTTTATATTTTTTTCAATTAAATTTAATACCATTTATTTCTCCTTTTTCTTTGTCATTACATGGAAATAATAAACTATACTTCCACCAATTAATAATGCGAATGGTAAAGCATAATACCAGTGTTCTTTTAACCATTTTAAAACAATTAAAATCTCTTCACCAAAGTACCAAGTTGGAACGATAGTAATAGCTGCCCAACACCAAGCACTAATAAGATTAATAAAAGCAAAAGTCTTTGCACTATATCTTGTTAGTCCAATTGAGATTGGAATAATTGTTCTCATACCATACATATATCTTTGAACAAAAATAATTGGCCAACCATATTTTTGTAATAAAATATGAGCTAAGGCAAATTTTCTTCTTTGACCTTTGAACTTTCTATGAACATAAGACTTATTAAATCTTCCAGTATAAAAGTAGATTTGGTCACCAACAAAGCCACCAAGTCCTGCAATAAAAATTGCCATATACATATTCATATCACCAGTATGAGATAAAAGACCAGCCATAATAAGACCAGCTTCACCTTCTAAAATACTCCAAGCAAATAAAATTATATATCCATATGTTTTTAAAAGATAAACAAACCTATTTTCAATACCTTCAACAGGTGCTTGATAAAGGCTATATCCTAAAAAAACCACAAATAAAGCTACTACTATAAAAAGTATTTTTCCTGCATTATTTCTTAAAAACTCTTTCATCCCTAGCCTTATTTAGTCAAAGTGTAAAATTTCTTTAGCTTGAACCATATCCTTATCACCTCGACCAGAAAGACTAATAATCACAGTCTTACCTTGTAACTTATCTTTTGCTTTCTTTAAATATGCAATTGCATGAGCAGATTCAAAAGCAGGAATAATTCCCTCTTTTCTACTTAACCATACAAAAGCATCCATAGCTTCATCATCTGTAACCGAATCATACTGAACTGATTTATTATCTTTATGGAAAGAGTGTTCAGGTCCAATTCCTGGATAATCAAGCCCTGCACTTATAGAGTGAGCTTCTAAAACTTGTCCATTTTCATCTTGTAAAAGATATGAACACTGTCCATGTAAAATTCCTGGTTTCCCTTTTTCTAGAGAACAACCATGTTTATCTGTATCTAGTCCTAAACCACCTGCTTCAATTCCCACACAAGTTACTTCTTCATCTTCTAAGAAGTGTGAGAACATTCCAATTGCATTTGATCCACCACCGATACATGCTAATACATAATCAGGAAGTTTTCCTTCTTTTTCTAAAATCTGTTTTCTAGCTTCATATCCAATAATTGCTTGGAAATCTCTAACCATTAATGGATAAGGATGTGGACCAGCAACAGTTCCAATGATATAAAATGTATCCCTTGCATTTGTAACCCAGTATCTAATAGCATCATTCATCGCATCTTTAAGTGTTCTACTTCCAGACTCTACAGCTATAACTTTTGCACCAAGAAGTTTCATTCTAAATACATTTAACTCTTGTCTCTCAACATCTTTTGCACCCATAAAAACAGTACAATCTAAACCTAAAAGAGCTGCAATAGTTGCAGTTGCAACACCATGTTGTCCTGCTCCTGTTTCAGCAATTACTTTTGTTTTTCCTAGTTTTTTTGCTAAAAGTCCTTGTGCAATTACATTATTAACTTTGTGTGCACCTGTATGATTTAAATCTTCTCTTTTTAGATATACTTTTGCACCTATTTCTTCACTAACATTTCTTGCTAAGTATAAAGGGTTTTCTCTTCCTACATAATCTTTAAGTAAGTCATTGACTTCAGTCCAAAAACCTTTATCAAATCTATATTTGTTATACTCTTCTTCTAGCTCTTTTAAAATAGGCATTAAAGTTTCAGGGACATATCTTCCTCCAAACTCTCCAAAATGTCCATTTTCATCTGGATCAAATTTACTTTTCTTTGGTATATAAATGTTATTTTCTTTCATATCACTTCTTTAAATTTCTAATATTGAATATACTGGTGCATGCTCTTCTACTTTTTTTGCACCCTCTAAAAATGTTAAGTTTAATAAAAAACATACTTCAACTAAATCGGCATCAACATGTTTGATAAGTTTGGCAGCTGCATTTGCTGTTCCACCTGTTGCAATTAAATCATCAATCATTAATACTCTTGCATTTTTCTTTGGAAAAGCATCAAGATGAATTTCAACTTCGTCAAAACCATACTCTAATTCATATTTTTCACAAACTGTTGTACTAGGAAGTTTTCCTTTTTTTCTAACTGGAACAAAACCAACTTTTAATCTATCCGCTAATGCTGCACCAAAAATAAACCCTCTTGAGTCTATTCCTGCAACATAATCTAAATCATAGGATTTGTACCTTTGTTCTAAATGGTTCATTAAAGTTTGATATGCTTCTTTATTATTTAATAGTGTTGTAATATCTTTAAAAACAATCCCCTCTTTTGGGAAATCTTTGATATCTCTAATTGAATCATTTATTATTTTTTTCTCTTCTTGAGTTAATACCATATTAAATCCTAACATTATTTTTTACAAAGTGTAATTATTCTATCTAAAAAAATATTATGTCTGTATAATTTTATCTATATCCTTAATACTTTCACAAATATACTTAGCAAGTGACTCATTTTCATTAAATTTATGACCTGATTTAACCTGTATTGTATTTAGTATTCCTGCATTTTTAGCACATTTTATATCAGAAGATTTATCTCCTACAAGCCATGAGTTTTCTAAATCGATATTGTGATTTTCTAGTATCTTATCAATCATACCAGTTTTAGGTTTTCGGCAAAGACAGTTGTCATTAGGACCGTGGGGACATAGTTCTACTTGCGATATTACAATTTCATTATTTCTGAACTCTTGTAACATCCATGAAGTTAGTTTTTCAAAATCTTCTTTTGTATAATAACCTCTTCCTATTCCTGATTGATTTGTTATTATAAAAAGTTTATAGCCTAAGTTTTGTACTTTCTTTAAAGAGTCAAATATTCCATCAATAAACTCAAAATCTTCTATTTTATATAAGTAGTTTTTCTCAACATTTACTACTCCATCTCTATCCAAAAAAACAGCTTTTGTCATCAGCAACCTTATATTAAGTCAAATGTTTCACTTTTTACACCCATCTCTTCTAATATTTTACAAACATTTCCTTTAGATGGTTCAATTGTAATAATTATACTAGACTCTGATAGTTCTAAGCTTAGACACTCTTCTTTTTTGTCATTAAAAAGCATTTTTTTATCTTCAACTAGCCAATTTGACTCGTTTACACTTACACTATCAGTGATTTTTTCAATTTCTTGGTTTATTAAATAGTAGCTTTGAACGGAGGTTATTACAGTAATTAAGTCTCTTTTTATTGTGGAAGCAAGAGCACTATCTCTTGTATCAATATATTTAGGAACTGCAAAAGAAGCTATAATACCTATTACAACAATTGCAAAAATAAGTTCAAGTAAGGAGAAAGCCTTTTTCATAATCAAACCTTATAATAAGATTTATTATTATGGCAAGTACTTTCTTAAATATAAATAACTTTAAATATTATAAAATATTAGGAACCTCAATATTTGCTTCTTTTTCAGTATCAGAAATAGATTCAAATACTACTTCAATAGGAGCATCATTAGAGTTTTCTTTATCAACAAATCTCGTGTATTGCTTTTGGAAATCAAGTTTAACAGTACCAATTGGACCATTTCTTTGTTTACCAATAATAATCTCAGCTTCTTCTTCAGGCTTATTTACAAAAGTAGATTTATACTCTTCACCTTTGTCTTTAGCTTCTTTCTCTTTTCTTGCTTCATCTCTTTCTCTATATACATCATCCCTATAAACAAACATGATAATATCGGCATCTTGCTCAATAGCACCAGACTCCCTAAGGTCAGAAAGCATTGGTCTTTTATCAGGTCTATTTTCAAGTCCCCTGTTTAACTGAGAAAGTGCAATAACAGGAATTTTCATCTCCCTAGCAAGCATTTTAAGTCCCCTTGAAATATCAGAAACCTCTTGGTGTCTATCTTTATTTCCAGTTCCTTGCATAAGTTGAAGATAATCGATGATTACCATTGAAATTTTATTATCTTCATTTTGAGCTAGTTTTCTAACCCTTGCTCTTAACTGGTTAATGTTAATACTACCACCATCATCAACAAAAAGTTTTTTCTGGTTTAAATCTTCAAAGGCTCCCGTTAAGTTTGCCCATTGATTATCATCCATATCACCTTTTCTTAGGTTTTGTAAAGGGATTGAAGTTTTTGCAGCAAGCATCCTTAACATAAGTTGTTCTGCTGGCATTTCCAGAGAGAAAAAGATAACACCTTTTCCTGCTTCAACATTGGCTAAAGCCATATTTAAAACAAGTGCTGTTTTACCCATAGCAGGTCTTGCAGCTAAAATTACAAGGTCACCTTCATTAAATCCGGTTGTTCTTTTATCTAAATCATAAAATCCAGTTGTTTGCCCTGTTAAGTGAGTATTTCCTAACTCTTTCATTTTCTTTATGTATGAAAGAGTATCAGAAGTAATAGTTTCCATCTCTTTTAACTCAGAAGTTGCACTATCTGTAGAGATTTTATAAAGTTCGCCTTGAACTGTGTCTAAAGCATCATTTGCACTTACTTCATCTTCTATTGCAACTTTTTTTATTGTTGTTGCAAGAGTTGCTAGTTCTCTTTTTACAGAACCATCTTTAATCTCTTTTACATATGCTAAAGTATTTGTAATTGGGTTAGCAGAAAGTATTTCAAGTAATATTGAATCATCAACATCTTTAGAATCAACTCTTTTTTTAATAAACTCCTCATCAATTGGCATTGACTCATCATGAAGTTTTGACATTACTTCATAAATTTTTTGATGTGCAGGTAAATAGAAATCTTTAGGTTTTAAAACACCTAAAATATCTTCTAACTCCTCTGGATTAAAAAGAACTGAACTTAAAACTGCTCTTTCAATATTTATACTATATACACTATCCACTAATTATTACCCTCTTTCTTTGCTTCAAATTCTACTTCTTTTAAAAATCTATCTAATAATTGGTCTGTTGGAAGTTTTGCTATTGTCTCACCTTTTTTGATGATTAGCCCAACTCCTTTTCCATATGCAATCGCAACATCAGCAGCTTTTGCTTCACCTAAAGCATTTACAACACATCCCATAACAGATACATTTAAAGGTGTTTTAATATGCTTAGTTTTCTCTTCAACTTCTGCAACAGCACTTACTAAATCAGCTTCAATTCTTCCACAAGTCGGACATGAAATAATATTTAAGCCCTCTTGTACAAGTCCTGCATCTTTAAGTATTGCTCGCCCTACTTCAATCTCTTTTTCAAGCTCACCTGTCATAGACACTCTTAAAGTATCACCAATACCATCAAGAAGTAAACTTCCAAGTGCAATTGAAGATTTTATAGTTGAATGAAACTGTGTTCCAGCTTCTGTTACACCCAAGTGGAAAGGATAATTATTCATAGGTCTTAGCATTCTATATGCTTCAACTGTTCTTTGAACATCACTAGCTTTTAATGATACTTTAATATCATCAAAACCTAAATCCTCTAAATACTTAATATTATAGTCCGCACTCTCTACCATACCACGTGCTGTTTGGCCATATTTGTCTTCAAATTGTGACTCTAAAGAACCACAGTTTACTCCAATTCTAATTGGAAGATTTCTTTGTTGACAAGCCTTTACAACCTCTGTAACCCTTTTTTTATCTCCTATATTTCCAGGATTAAGTCTGATACAGTCTACCACTTCTGCTGCTATTAATGCTAATTTATAGTTAAAATGTATATCTGCAACTAGTGGTAAAGAAGTTTGTTCTTTAATAGCTTTTAATGCATTTGCTGCTTTTAAGTCAGGAACTGCAACTCTTACGATGTCTGCTCCTGCAAAGTGTAATGCTCTAATTTGTTCTACGGTTGCTTCCACATCGGAAGTCTTACTATATGTCATAGATTGAACTGATATTGGAGCATCTCCTCCAATAGCAACATCACCTACGAAAATCTTTTTTGTTGGATATCTTTTTACATTGTTCATAATAGAAAGAATTCTAGCAAAAAAAGATTAATATCTCTTAAACTTTTATTTTAGAAAAACTAAGATATAATTGCGCCATATTATAAATATAAGGATATTTATGCAAGAGTTTACTGCATTTGATATAATAATCTTAAGTATTACTGTTTTATTAGGTCTTAAAGGCCTTATGAAGGGCTTTATAAAAGAGGTTTTTGGTTTAGTTGGAATAATAGGTGGTATTTTTGTTGCATCTAGGCTTTCTGAAAATATTGGTGGTATTATTGCACCTATCTTAGCCTTAGAAAATGGTTCAACTAATAAACTTATTGGTTTTATCGTAGGTCTTATTGGTTTTTGGATTATTCTTTATGTTGCTGGAATTATAATCAGTAATATCTTCTCTGCAAGTGGACTTGGAATCTTTGATAGAATTTTAGGATTCTTATTTGGTAGTGCAAAAATATTCTTTATATTCTCAGTAATTACTTATGCTGTTTATCAAATTGAGTCATTTAGAAACCTTTTAGATGAAAAAGTTTCTACTTCAATAACTTTCCCTCTTCTTGTAAAAACTGGTGATTTCATTATTAAACTAGACCCAGCAGACTTTACTAAAAAAATCGAAGAAAAACTTCCTTCAAATGAAGATGGTGAAAAAGTAAATATCTCTGAAGAAGCAAAAAAAACTTTTGAAGAGTTAAAAACAACGACTAATGAAACAATTGAATCTACAAAAGAAGCAGTAAACAAAGAGATTGAAAAAGCAACTAAAGAAGCTACAGAAAATATTGTTAATTCAATTTCAAATGAAGAAAATACAACTAATACGGAAAAAGGAAATTAATATTGTTTGAAAATAAATATATACAACAAAGAATAGAAAAAGCTAATGTTTTAAGAGAGTTAGGGGTAAACCCATATGCAAATGATAGTGCAAGAAATACAACTATTAGTAAATATTTAAATGTAAATACAGATATTTTCCAAAAAGAAGATAAAAGAGATGAAAATAGACACTATACAGTTGCAGGAAGAATTAAGTTCTTCAGACTTATGGGTAAAGCATCTTTCTTAAAAATTGAAGACGAAAGTGGAATTCTACAAATTTATGTAGCAAGAGATAACCTACCAGAAGGTTTCTATAACAATATTTTCAAAAAGAACATTGAAGTTGGAGATATCATTGAAGTAACAGGATACCCATTTATTACTGGTAAAGGTGAGTTATCACTACACGTACATGATTTAACAATTTTAACAAAATCTATTTCTCCACTACCAGAAAAATACCATGGTATCCAAGATAAAGAGTTAAGATATAGACAAAGATATTTAGACTTAATCATGAACTCTCAAGTTAGAAAAACTTTCCATATTAGATCAAAAGTTATCTCTCTTACTAGAAGATTCTTTGAAGATAAAGGTTTCTTAGAGGTTGAAACTCCAATGATGCACCCAATTCCAGGTGGAGCAAATGCAAAACCTTTTGTTACTCACCATAACGCATTAGGTGTTGATAGATTCTTAAGAATTGCACCAGAGTTATATTTAAAAAGATTAATTGTTGGTGGATTTGAAGCAGTATTTGAAATCAACAGAAACTTTAGAAATGAAGGTATGGATGCAACTCACAATCCTGAGTTTACTTCTATTGAGTTCTATTGGGCTTATAAAACATATAAAGATTTAATTGATATTACAAAAGAGTATTTTGAGTATCTATTTGAGCACTTAGATTTACCAATGACTCTTCCATATGGAGATGTTGAAATTGACTTTACTAAGTTCTCTGAAGTTCCATTAATTGAATCACTTACTACTATTGGTGGAGTTCCTGCTGATATTACTGAAGACAAAGATAAAATTATTGCATTTATGAAAGAGAAAAACCTTGAAGTAAATGAAGCTATGAATTTAGGTCAATTACAAGGTGAACTATTTGATGAGTATGTTGAAGAAAAACTTATCAACCCAACATTTATTACTGAATATCCAGTTGAAATTTCACCACTAGCTAGAAGAAATGATGAGAAACCTCATTTAACTGATAGATTTGAGTTATTTATTGCTGGAAAAGAGATTGCAAATGCCTTCTCTGAGCTTAATGACCCATTAGACCAACTTCAAAGATTTGAAGGTCAAATTGCAGCTAAAGATGCGGGTGATGACGAAGCACACGAAATGGATGAAGACTTTGTAAATGCATTATCTTATGGTATGGCACCTTGTGCTGGTCAAGGTATTGGTATTGACAGACTTGTAATGATGTTAACAAATGAACACTCAATTAGAGATGTATTATTATTCCCTGCTATGAAACCAATCAAACATGAAATTGATTTACATGCAGAAGAAGACGAAGACGAAAAATAAATATTAAAGAAGGACTTGAAATGAGCTACATAACAGAAGCAAGACTAGAACAAGCAGATAAAGAGATTTTTGATATCGTAGAAGCAGAACTAGAAAGACAAACAACACACTTAGAGATGATTGCAAGTGAGAACTTCACATCTCCTGCTGTGATGGAAGCAATGGGTTCTGTATTTACTAACAAGTATGCAGAGGGTTATCCATATAAAAGATATTATGGTGGATGTGAATTTGCTGACAAAGCTGAGCAATTAGCTATTGACAGAGCTTG